>JABIBH010000038.1 GCA_018652925.1 bacterium
AGCCAACCGAGCCACTCCATGATGCAACTTCTGATCCATCCAGATAGAATGCCAGGAAGTCATAACTACTTTCACTGTCTACCTTGTATTGGAATGAAAGCATTCCATCAGCAAGAACTTGAGCTTCAAGAACCAGGTCAGAGTTTTGACCGTCAGTAATTGATCCACTTACTGCACAGTAAGTTCCTTCATAAGGACTGGCAGTTGTAATTTCCCAATCTGCGGAACCCCCCATTGCCCAAGGCATACCAAAGAAGTTTCCGGATTCGAAATCTTCAATAACAAGTGCAATAGTAAATTGGATAGTGTCATTGAAGTCGATGTAATAAGAAGTCACATGTAACAATAATGAAGTTGGAGTTCCGATAGCTGCTTCAGAATTTCCAGTTACGCTGAATGTAACTTCAACAGTTTCTCCACCGGCAATTGGCGGAATTATAAATGGAGCAGTGTTAACTGTTGTCCATTCATCGCCATTTGTAAGATCGATGGTTAACTCGTCAGTAGCTGAAGTACCAGTGTTAGCCAGAGTGATTACAAAGTCAGAAGTTTCACCAGGATCAAGAATGCCGTCGGCATCATTGATGACAAAGCCATCGCGTTCAAGAACAGCAGCGTGAGCTGTAATGGTGAAGTAACTTTCGTAGGTTCCGTTATCATCGGTTACAACTAGTGTAAACGGAATAATATGTCCGTCTGGAACATTGGCTGCAAGTGTGATACCGAATGCCGATGCAGTTGTGATCAATCCATCAGGAACAATGTTATCAAAAATACAGCTGTTGTCGTCAATCGTGATATATGGGTCTGCACAAGTCAGAACAGCTGTTGGATTAGTCGATGTTTCAAGACCGACATTATGAACTGTTACTGACAGCGCTGCCGATTCATCGTAATCGAGCTGGCCATTAAGATCGTCATCCAGAATTTCAAGTGCGTTGTAAACAATGTAAGAACCTTCAGGTGGGATAACCTGAATGTCAGTTGAGTAGCGATAGAAGTTCTGTTTTGTAACTGTAACAGTCAACTGTTCACCCGGAAGCAGGGATGTAATTGGAATAGAGACCGGATAACCGGTTCCAGTTGCTGCGCCAAGGTATTGACCGTTGTGACTAAGGCCAATGAGTGCGCCAGGATCTGCAGTTACATTAAAGAAAGTAAGTCCACTGAGTATGGCTGCATCGTGTGCAACTGTCAGGTTTTGAGGAACTTCAGTGTAAACATTTGAGAATGCGCCACCGTTGTGGTGGAACAGGTAGTAGGTGACTTCTTTGTTGTTGGTGTTGTATGGCCAACTTGAAGCTTCCAGGTAATGTTTACCGGAGGCCATTGCAAACGATGGCAAGAATTCATGGTCGCCATCAAGGCCGTTTCCAGGATCAAAGTCAGGCCAGATCTGGTCGTACATTCCCCAGACAAAAGTATCGTTTACAAATGAATAGGAAACTTCCGATGCAGCAATGATACCAAGAGCACCCTGGTCCATTCTATGAAATGCTTCAGCAAAACATTCAGTAGAACCACTGTACAATCCTGTCAGGCAGTTGATTGAAAAGACGAATGTCAGCTCGGTGTTGCTCAGTCCGTTGAGGTCTGAATTTGAATAAGAAGGCTCGCCCCATCCAGTAACATCACCATGGTCACGGTGTTGCACCATGAAAGTACCATTATTTATATCGTTGTTGATGCGAGTTGCGTTTGCGCCCCAGTCAGTAAGATGAGCTGGAGTTGCAGGAATATAACCAAGTCCTGTTGGGCCAAAGTAATTTGTAACGGCACTTGTATTTGTTGCCGATGACCAGATGTCAGTGGCTCCAGAGTAAATTGCGTATTCACGAGTTGGTGATTTCCCAAGCTCATTTGCCAAAAATCCATATACAACTTCTTCACACAAAACGAACCAGCGTTCTCTTTGCCATCCACCAGCCATTACTGGTTCATTATAGAAGCTGTATTCAGTAGGAGGGTTGCGTTCGTAATCCAGAATTTTGTTGATGGTTGTTTCAAGCTGTAATTGGTCGTTAGCTGTAATTCTGGAGATAGCAATTTCAGGAAGACCGTCTTCGTCAACATCGGCATAGAAGTTATCTGAAGTACAGTAGCTATCCCATGTTGGAGAAATAATTCCCAGGCCGCCACCAGTAGCGTAATCGCCAATCAGTAATATTCCTGAAGGTGGTACATCCCAAGTGTTGTAGGCGTTGTCGATGTAGCTTTCAATAGCTGTCGACATGTTTCCGCCAACCTCAGCAGTTGTTTTAACTCCGGTGCGGATACCTTGTTGGTTACGGAAATTAGCAATAGAGTCACCCCATGCTACAAACAGAGGGGAGTCTGGAACAATAATCAGGTATTCAAAATCTTCGGTTCGTGAGCCGGTTGGTACGGTATATTCAACCACTGGCAATGCGCCCGGATTGATAACCATATTTTTGATAATTGGATCCCACCAGCGAGAGCGAAGTCTCTGTTGACCAAATTCACCATCGCCACCAAAGAAAGAAACTTCAATTTCCATATCACGATTCACAACAAGTTCTTTTGTGACAGGATTGAACTGGAACGGAGAAATGCCAATCAGAACCATCTGTACACCACGGACTGTTTTTGTTTCAGAAACGATAACAGGTGATACAGGGTAGAGAGCATTGTTATTGTAAATTGCCTGGTTTGGAACAGGCTCAGGAAGTCCATCTTCATCTTCGCGGGGGATGCGTCCAGCAGGAGCCACATCAATATTCTCTACAACTTCACTACGAGAAGAAATTATTCTTGCACTCGCGGTTGCACCATTTGGAATAGCTATCCATTTACTCCAGCCTGGCAGATTTGGGCTGCCGGCATCATTTGGAAGCATGATACCTGTGGAGTTAATTGATTGCATCTGTGTCTGGCCAACTTCAGTGTTGTCAATAGACCAGTCAGACAGTGAGAAGTTGATTGAGATTGAGTTACTGCCGGATCTGAGCATCGATATACCGTGTGGGCCGTCAGAATCAGAATAGGAAATCTGTTCTGCGGAAGCTGATGAGGCAGCGGCAATTAGTAGTACAAAGATTAGAAAGTTCTTCATGATTCTCCTGAGCGAAGGTGATTGTCAGTATAACTGAAATATTATACCACAAATCGACTTAAAAGAGAATACGCCCCCCGTTTCCAGGGGGCGCAGTTTCATAAAACGCTACTTGATTAGCGACATTTTTCTGGTCTCGGCAAATCCATCCGCAGACAGGCGGTAGTAGTAAGTACCACTTGAAACCTTACGGCCGGAGTTGTCGTCGCCATTCCAAACAACAGTGTGGTTAGCAGCATTCATATTGCTATCAACCAATGTTTTTACCAATCGACCAGCCAAGTCAAATACGCTCAAGTTTGCATGTCCATCTGCTGGAAGTGCAAAGTTGATTGTTGTTGACGGGTTGAATGGGTTTGGATATGCGCTACCCAGTTTGTAGGCAACAGGTAAGTCACCAACACCGGATATGCCACCATCGCTTACATGTAGAATTATATCAACAGTATCTGAAGGGTTGGCGTTGTCATTACCAGCAACCGTAACGCTGCCAAAGTAATCACCAGCAACCAGATCTGTAGTGTTGAAAGTCACAATAAGGTCACTGCTTCCAGAAGGAGCAACAATTCCACCCATTTGTGATACAGCCAACCAAGGCTCTGGAATTGGAGCACTTGCAAACTGGATTGCCAAGCCGTTGTGCAGATAAGCTGCATTGTAAACTACTTGCAAGCCATCATCGCCAGTTGCGTTCTGGATACCAACCGTACAGCTAACAGGATCAACTATGTTGTTGTATTGATATACAATACTTCCATCTAGATTGATGATAACCTGGAAAGTTTCAGGGTTACCTGTTGAGTAATGAGGCACGTCCTGATACTGAACAATGAACTTGGACGTATCTGCAAAGTAGTAGATTGTTCCACCATCGTTTGGATTCAAATCATCCCAGAATGGTGCAAGCAGATTCAATGGAGCACCAGTACTTGGAATCGCCTGATTTGAGTATGCTGTAAGAGTACTGGTAAAGGACAAGAACCCATTGGTACAAACATTAATCTGGTTAAATGTATTGCCGTAGAAAGGCATACTGAAACCAAGATTGAATGGACCATGAGAAGAGTCATCACCTGAACCTACAATAGTACCAACACTACTGATATCAATCCAGTTGTAAACTGGTCCGCCAGCTTCATCACTGTCAATCCAGTTATAGCCATAACCATCAGGTCCACCAAAGCCTAGCTCAGGTGCTTGGCCGATATCTGAATCTTGCTCACCCTTTGGCAGAACTACGGCACCAGGGTGGCTTGCTGTTTTTGCGCCCATTGCATAGGAAACAGCATAGTTAAGCTCACCTTCACCAGAGTTGGCAATAGAGACTGTACGAGTGTCAGTATTACCAGGAGCAAGAGTTAACTCAATGCTACCAGGTGAAACTGCCATCGATGGTTGCAATGGGGTACCAACAGTTGGGAATACAATATAGTCAACCCAACCACAGTCACCGCCAGTTGAAACAGAGCCATCTTTCTCGTAGCTCCACATAAATGTATGACTACCAGCTGCTACCGGGTAGCTTACTTCAGCCCATGCCGATTCAGAATCCCAGGCACCTTGCTGCGCGCCATCAATATAGAAGCGCAGGTAATCATAGCCACCTTCTGATGAAACAGAAACCATAAAGCTGATATCACCAGGTGCTACAACGTCCAGTGCGACAGACATAGTGCTTTGCTGGGAGTGAGTGATAGTACCAGACTTGGCACAGTATGCACCTTCATAAGCATTTGAAGTGTCAAGGGTCCAGTCAGCGTTGCCACCGAATTCCCAAGGATACATCATAAATGATGCTGACTCAAAGTCTTCAAGTACAAGATCTGGCAGGTTGAAATCTACTGTCATATTGCCAGTCAAGTTTACTATGTGCTGATCACTGCCCATGCCATTTGCGCGAGCAAATATAGTATAGGAAGTTCCGATAGGAGCAGAGAGCAGATAGTAACCAGTGCCGTCTGTGTCAACAGGAGCAATTGGAGTATCCAGTACTGATACAACTGCGCCACTAACGGGAGTGCCTTCAAAGTCATAAACGTAACCGGAAATAGTTGCGGTTGGAGCTGAATCCATTGTTACATCTTGAACAAATGTTCCATCTTCAGGAATTGTGACAGTTCTGGACTCATCGTAGTAACCAAATCCAGTGAAATCGAGTGTCACAGCCCCAGCAGGGAACATCATTGAGTAGTCACCGCTGCTGTCAGTTGTAGTTGATCTTGAGCCACCGTTTTCCTGAACAAGAACACCTTCAATTGGTAGACCTGAAGAGGTGCTTGTGACTGTTCCTGCTACTGTTCCGTAACCGCTCATCACAGCAAGAACTGCTTCATAAGCATTGATCAGACCGTGGCCATATGTGTTTTCTTCACCTGCAGCACCAAGGTCTGTTGCTGTATCCATGATTACTTGTTTAATAGTAATAACGTCAATATTTGGATTGGCTGAGCGCATGAGAGCTACAACACCGGCAACGTGTGGGCCAGCCATTGAAGTACCACTCATATACTGGTATCCGCCACCAGGAGCAGCAGACCAGATATCGCTACCAGGAGCTGAAATTTCAGGTTTCATTGCATATGCGCCACCACAGCCACTTGGGCCGCGACTTGAGAAACTACTGATTTCCCAAGGAG
>JABIBH010000396.1 GCA_018652925.1 bacterium
AGTATAAGTTATCTCAAGATAAGGCCTGTTTTCAGCATCATCAGAGCCGGCAAACCAGAACCGCGACAGATAAAAATCAGGGTCAATACTTGTTACATCGTAATTGGGGAACATATCTTCACCGGTAAATAACATAAAGTGCATTGGTTCTCCATCAAACACTCTATTAGCATAACGCTGCACGTGGCTTGTTACTGCCAGCTCAATCCAGCTAACTGTATATGGATCGATATTAGACTGCCCATCAAGAACATACATTTCAGCGTCTTCCTGAAGAGTCACTAAATCGATGGAACGCAGATTGATACCAATAGAATCCAGGCCAGCAATAAAATAATCCGGGATTTCTGTAGCCACCAGAGAAGTCAACGGGCCGTAGCTCTTTGTAGAATCACTATAGACAAACAGTGAAGCCCGGTTAACCAGAATATTGTTCGGCAAATCTTGCAGATCGAATGAGAACCATGGTGAGCTGCGTAAATGAGTTCGGACAACAAGCCCTTCTGTAACATCTTCCGGAATCGCACCTAGAGTATGAAGAGTTCAAGTATCGATTTCAGGCCATAGAGTCAGAGTAATATCAGGGTCAATAAAATTTATCACCAAACCGGGAGCAAATACATCTTCCGGAAGTAAAGTTGGTACTTCAGCAAAATGGGTTAATTCCTTGGATGCAAAACCGAAAAATCCATTCGTGGAATCTGGCTGTGCACCTTCTCTGATAATTATCCCGTTGTGACCGTTTGTGTACCAGTCGACCAATACCTGGAAAGCTATGTTCTCTAATAAAACACTTCCCCCACCAGGAGTACCCTCGGACGGAGACTCATAAATCATTCCCGGGGCAAATTCAGGTTCAGTGCCTGGAGCATAATCTTCAGTAAGCTCTGCGGTCAGGTTGTGAACCTCATAATGACGCTTCAAAGTAACGCCTGTGTCTCGTCCCTCAGGAATAGTATCTAAAAAAGCTGTGTTATGATCTTTATACCAGTTAATCATCCACATCCGCAGTTTAATACTTGAGATATTATCAATATTTACTTGTTCAGGTGCTATGCCAGCACTATCGATGTCAGCCATATTGTATTTGACCAGTATAGATGTTTCTTCACCATCCTGATGACCAAAGTACAGAACTTCATTATCTGAATAGTTAATGATATCCGGATCGGTCAGGGCAACATTCCCGTCTGCGACAACATCAACAGTCACAATGCGCTCAGGATTACCAGAATCCAGGCCATCAGGCAAATCGGTACCAACAGAATTTGGCAATTCACTGGTACAACCAGTTGCCAAAAACAACGCCAGCAAACCTGTCGACAACAATTTCAAATATTTGGGCATAAACTCTTCCTTGGTTCAAAAATACGGTGCCGCAGCATACTAGTGCCGCCTGGGCCTTTAGTCAAGCAATCCGCTACTTCTATTCTACCTTCTTTGCGGACAAACTGACTCTGGTAAAACCACTTTTCTTTACTGTATCAATCAGATCGACAACAAAGCCATGCTCACTTTGAGTATCAGCACGCAGAACAATACGGTCATCCCCTGTTTCTGCCTGAAGCTGTCTCAATGCTTCCTGAACGTTTTCACCTGGCAAGATGTCACCATTGAGGTAAACCTTGCCGTCACTGGTTAGATAAAGGACTGCCGGGCCTTCAGCTGTTGCCTCAGCTGTTGTAGAGTCAGGTAATACCAGATTGATTGCCGGTTGGTCTCTGAAAGTAGATGAAACCAGAAAAAAGATCAGCAGCAAAAACATCACATCAATCAAAGATGTGACATTAATCAGGATTTTGCGCCCTTTTTTTGGTATTGAAAACTGCATCAGCTGCTCCTGTTTCTATTACGGCGACGTAGTGAATCGAGAACAATTGATCCATATCTTTCCATATCAAATATTATAGAGTCAGCCTTACCTTGCAGCCATTGATGCATAACCAGTACAGGGATACCGATAATAAGACCTGCAGCAGTAGTTATCATCGCTTCTGAAATACCACCAGACATATACTCTGGTTGACCAAGGCCGTGAGCACTGACTGCAGAAAAGACTCGAATCATTCCTGTAACAGTTCCCAACAGACCTAGCAGTGGTGCAATTGCAGCACCAATCTCCAGGATGTTCAGGTTTCTTGAAAGTCTCACAGCTTCCTGCCGACCTGATTCCTGAAGTACATCTCTGATTATGACCCAGTCATCATCGGCATGGTCCAGGCCAGTTGCCACAATGTTTGCAAAAGGACCAGGATTGCGTTCCAGGATTGCTCTTGCAACCGACAAGTCCTGAGCTGCATCAAGAGTTTCAACAGCTCCAACAACTTCAGAAACGATCACTTTACTTGAGCGCAATGAATAAACCCGTTCAAATATTACAGCTACCGCAACCAGAGAACAAACTCCCAACGGTATCATCATTACATTACCGGATTGAATTAACTCCCACATTTTGCATCCTATCTATTTTG
>JABIBH010000039.1 GCA_018652925.1 bacterium
CATGACATCAGCGATGGTGGAATAGCAGTCGCAATTGCGGAGATGTGCATCGGTCAAACAACACATGAACAACTTGGTGCAAACATTGCAATCCCAGAGGAACTTTCTGGTCTTACTGCAAGAGAATTTTTATTCTCAGAACGCGGGGGATTCATTGTTGAGATTCGTGAAGAAGATTTGGAATCGGCAGAAAAGATTTTAGCCGACACTAGCTTTTATATTTTTGGATCAGTCACAGATTTCGATGCAATTACACTCTACAATCACAACAGTTTCAAGGTAATTGAAATTGATCTTGAGCATCTTGAATTTTGCTGGCGAGATGGTCTGACAGACTTTTTTGCAACAAGAGATTTACCTGAATATGAAGACCGCCAGTTGCCGATGTTTGACTACGACGACGAGCCTGAAATTATTATTCCAAATATTAATCTTGGGTCATCGGCAAAAATTGCTGTTTTACAAATGCCTGGCATGAACTGTGAAGATGAATCGGCAAGAGCAATTATCTCTGCATCAGGGCAAGCAGAAATCTTCAGATGGACTCGTCCGGCAGAGCAGTTAGCAGACTTTGATGGATTTTTGGTTCCAGGTGGATTTTCTTACCAAGATAGGGTTAGAGCAGGTGCAGTTGCTGCAAAAGATCCGCTGATTTCGGCCCTGAGAACTCAATCCGAGAGTGGAAAACCTGTTCTTGGCATCTGTAACGGCTGTCAGGTGCTGGTTGAAGCTGGACTTGTGCCTGGAAAAAGCGGAAATGGCAAAGTTGAGGTCGCACTTGCACCAAATCGATACGCTGGCAGACGTGGATATTACACTCGATGGGTCGTTTTGGAGCCAGATTCACGCAGTCATTGCCAATTTTTGGAGAATCTCCCAATATCGATTCCTATGCCGATAGCCCATGCAGAAGGGCGTTTTACACATGAAAATGCATCGGAATTTGCTAAATTAGCTGCCGAAGGGTTCGTAGCCCTGAAATATGCAGGGTGTGACGAAGATGGTATCGGAAATGGCAACCCAAATGGCTCGATGCTTGCTACAGCAGCTATGACAAACAGTGCAGGTAATGTTCTGGCTATGATGCCACACCCTGAAAGAGCATCGTGGCTATTCCAGGTACCTGAAGATTTGAATCACCCATGGGCAGAGCTCAGAAGAGAATCTGCCGGAGACTTCAAGTTGCTAAGTAGTGCTGGGCCAGGTATGGCTATTGTCTCCAGACTCGTGGAACTTTGTTAAAATCATTGCCTTACAGGGGAAATAAGATGATAATTCAGACTACATTACTGACCTGCCACAAAGGTGTGGACCTGCATGCAGATACAGCAGAGCGGGTTATCAGGAATAATTTACCAGGTGGAGAGCGCCTATTAGTTCTACATCGGGCTGAATTACATACTTTTTGGCATGAAGATGGTGCAGAAGCACCTGACAGTGTAGAGCGAATGTTGACTGTTGGCAGATTTTTTAATCCCAACAAGCACAGGTACTTGCACTGTGAATTGGAAGCTGAAAACATGCCGTGGTTTGAAGCTGAATCACAGCGTGGACACGTTTTGCCAGAAAATTGGCCAGGTTCTGTTATTGATACAGATCTTGATGCTGGTAATGGCACTTTGGACAAGCTATTTGGCACCCCACAGGGGATTGCCGTAGATGTTTGTGCATTTCCGCTAGGTGAAAGCGGGCCTGTTATTTCAGGTGTATTATGGAGACTGTTGATCGATGCTGACAATGAAGCAGATGCTGTCAGGATTGCAACTGGTCTGATTGAAACTCGTGATGCTGGATCCGGGTTGCTTGTTAATCCTCATATGGAGGGTTGGCTCACATCTCATCCTGCGTTGCGGGAAGTTTAGGAGTAGGAACTGTGGGACTTGACCAACAACATTGGTCTGAAGAATGTGGTGTAGTTGGACTGGCTGGCATTAATGGTGCTGGCGAGTTGGCTGCCCTTGCTCTGCATGCTCTGCAACATCGCGGGCAGGAGAGCGCAGGAGTCTCAGTTTCTGACGGTCATACGGTACATACCCATCGTGAAATGGGATTGGTGGCCGATATATTTACCGAACCGGTAGTAAAGTCTCTCGGAGGCAACTTCAGTCTGGGCCATGTGCGCTACTCAACAACGGGGTCGTCGTTGGTTGAGAACGCCCAGCCACTGCAAGTTACCTGTCACCGTGGGGCAATTGCTCTGGCACACAACGGTAACCTTGTCAACGCGCATACTTTGAAGCGTGAAATGGAAACCGACGGTTCCATATTCACTACCTCAAGCGACACAGAAGTTTTTGTTCATCTAGTTGCCAGAAGCAAAGCAGATTCGTTTGAAGATGCAATTGCAGAGGCAGTTCAGAGAGTTGAGGGTGCATACAGTTTGGCTGCTTTGACCCGCGATAAGTTGATCGCAGTCAGAGATCCAAACGGGTTCCGCCCAATGTGTATCGGAAGATTTCAGGATAGTTACATCGTCGCATCCGAGAGCTGCGCCTTCGATATTATCGGAGCTACCTATTTGCGTGATATCGCACCTGGTGAAATGGTCGTTCTGGACGGGGACGGCCTTACCAGTAGACAGGTAATGCAGCCAGCAAAACCGAGTCAGTGTGTTTTTGAACACATTTACTTTTCAAGACCAGACAGCACGGTCTTTGGACAGAGCGTAGATGCAATCAGGCGTAAATGTGGTGCGATTTTAGGTCGCGAGAGCCATGTCGATGCTGATTTTGTCTGTGCAGTTCCTGATTCAAGCAACACTGCAGCCCTGGGATATGCCCAAGCAACAGGTCTGCCGTTTGAACTTGCGTTAATCAGGAATCACTATGTTGGAAGAACCTTCATCTCACCGGCCCAGAAGGTTCGCGACATGTCCGTGCGTATAAAGTTTAATACCGTCCAAAATATCATGCAGGGGAAACGCGTAGTATTAATTGATGACTCCGTTGTTCGAGGAACAACAATGAGGAAATTGGTGAAAGTTATAAAAGCAGCAGGCGCAAAAGAAGTGCACCTGCGCATTGCTTCACCTCCAGTTACGCATCCCTGTTACTATGGAATCGATACTCCAGTAAGAAATGAATTGATTGCCTCCAGTCATACTGTTGAGGAAATCTGCACTTATTTGCGAGCCGATTCTTTACAATATTTGTCCCTCGATGGATTGATGGAAGCCACTGGTGAGCGCGAGAAATACTGCGCTGCCTGTTTTGATGGCAACTATCCTGTTCCATTTGAGCTGGACATCAGCCAGGAGATTGTTGAAAGCAGTAATGAGATACTGGGAGTGGGCTCCCCGGATGGACCGTGATACTGTAGCAACAATCGGATAGAGGATTTGTGACAAGACTTGACCCCGGCAGAGCCTACTGCCCGGACAAGGCATTCAATGATTCAGCGCATCTAAGTGATGTGTTGCGTCGTCGTGTGTTATCTCTTGTTACGCGCCCCGGTCGCTATACTGGTGGCGAAATGATGACTGACCAATCTCCATGGTCAGATGACAGAGTTAATTTCCTGCTGACTTATCCGGATGTTTATGAGTTGGGTATTTCCAACAATGGTCTTCGTATTTTGTACTAGGCAGTTAATTCTCACCCTGATGCATGGTGTGATTTCGTGTTTACTCCATGGACTGATGCAGAACAACAAATGCGTGCAGAGAAGTTGCCGTTGTTTGGTTTGCAAAGTTCAATGGCTGCAAAACAGTTTGATGTTCTCGGGTTCTCACTTGGTTATGAACTATGTTATACCAATGTTCTGACCATGCTTGATCTCGCAGGAATTCCAGTTCTTGCAGATGATCGCACCGATGAAGATCCACTGATTATTGCTGGTGGACATTGTGCAACAAATCCGGTTGTGATGGGGCCGTTTATTGACATTTTCTGCATTGGCGATGGTGAAGAGATCACCGCTGACATTGCAACAGTTGTAAAAGCATGCAAAAAAGAAAAAGTCGGCCGTGAAGAACTGGTCAAGAGAGTCAGAGAGATTCCTGGTACCTGGTATCGTGGTAAAACCGAAATGACTTACTCCAGGATTGTTCAAGATTTGAATAATCACCCAATACCACAGAATATTGTCCCGAATATTGAGGCAACTCATGACAGATTGAGTATGGAAGTGATGCGTGGCTGTACACGAGCTTGCCGATTCTGTCAGGCTGGTATGATTACCAGACCAGTTCGTGAACGGGACGTCAGTTCAGTTGTTGAATCTGCAATTTCCGGTTCCAGAGTACTTGGTGTCAAAGAAGTTTCACTGTTGTCACTTTCAACTTGTGACTGGAGTGGGCTTGCCAATGCATCGGCACAGATCAGTAATGAATTGAAAGACACCAGAGTCAGTATGGAGCTGCCAAGTCTGCGAGTTGATGCACTTGAAGACAAGTTATATGACCAGGTTATGAATCGCGCTCCAACATCGTTCACATTTGCACCTGAAGCAGGTACGCAAAGACTGCGCGATGTTGTGAACAAGAACATTGATGAGAAGGATATTCTCAATGCAACTGCCAATGCATTCAAGGCAGGGGCAAAGCGAATCAAACTCTACTTTATGATTGGCCTGCCAACGGAGACCGATGAAGATCTTGACGGTGCAATCAAGTTGATCAGGAAACTTGTTCAACTGGCTCCTGGTGGAGGATCGCAGATTACTGCATCGTTGTCACCGTTTGCACCTAAAGCGCATACACCGTTCCAGTGGGCTGGTCAGACTTCAAGAGATGAAATCAACCGTCGTAACGGTTATTTGAAAGATGCTCTGAGAAAGACAAAAATTAAAGTCAGTTTACGG
>JABIBH010000397.1 GCA_018652925.1 bacterium
CACTATCAGTGCTTCGCAAGCCAGGCAAGCTCCCGGCTGCTGTTGTGCAGAGAACCTATGAGCTTGAATATGGAGAAGCGACACTGGAAATTCATAGCGATGCTCTTAAGCCTGGGGATAAATGTTTACTAGTTGATGATTTGCTTGCCACTGGTGGAACTGTTGCTGCTTCTGCTTCACTTTGTGAAGATCTCGGGGGAGTTGTCACTGGCTGTTTGTTTCTGGTGGAGCTGTGCGATTTACCTGGCAGTGACGTCCTTTCAAATTATCCAATATTTTCACTTGTCAAATACGGCAAAGACATCTAGCTTTTCTATTCCGGCCTTCACCGATGAATCGTAATAGTTATTTATTGGGATCAATCGTTATTTTCATGAAGCCCCTGTAGCTCAGTTGGATAGAGCACTGGTTTCCTAAACCAGGGGCCACAGGTTCAATTCCTGTCAGGGGTACCATTTTAGAAGGGCAGCTATATTTTCTAGCTGTCCTTTTCTTGTATAGTAATCATTCCATGTCGCTCCATGTGAAGTAGATACTGCCATACTCGATCACTTGCCTGGTCGCTATCATCCGGATTGCTTTTGATAAACATCTGAATTATTTCTCTTACTGACTGACTATTACCGATGGCATTCCATATAGTTACGCCTTTGGCGTCAAGTTTAACTTTAATCCATGCTCTGCTATCTGGAAGCAATGGCTGAAAAATAGACCCCCAAAATATGCCCGTAAACCTGGGCAATAACAACTGCATATCACCTGATTCTTCAGTACTTTTGCAGTTATGAATTGGAATCAACTCAAGAATCTCAACATTGGCAAATCGGTCCTTTTTACTCATATCTGTTCCTCCTGGATTCAAAGTAACTAGCAGCAGGCAAACTGGCAATAATTCTCAAGAACTGCTGATATATATTGTCAAAATCGTTATTTTCAGGTATCTATGATGTACATACAAACAGGAGAGTCCAATGTCTACAGTTTCTACAAATGATCGATGGCTAAGTTCAATATGTTATCTATCTGTTATTGTTTTGATTCCAATATTTCTGGTTAAGGACAAATCCCCATATTTAATCCGACACTGTCAGCAGGGTTTCGCAATTTTGGCCGTTGAAATTGTGATCTGGTTTGCTTTATCAATCATCGACACCACCGTTGGCTCAATCCCGGTTCTAGGGCTTCTGATCAGCTTTGTGTTGCATCTTGCAGGTTTTATAGCCTTGCTTGCCATATCTGTAATTGGATTCGTCAAAGGTCTCTCAGGAGAAGAGTGGACAATTCCATTTATCGATGAGTTTGCAGACAAAGTTCCCGTTAAATAAGCAATATGTTGATATGAAACAAGTTACAACACAATCTTCGAGTATTGCGCATAATGTATATTATGTTAACCTGCCGATTATAGAGAAATGTTAATGCACTCCTCTACGGTATTTAAGCTAGTATTTCGTTGATTTTATCAACAATGTTGTCTTTTGGCTGATTACCAATCATTGACCCTACAACTTGTCCATCTTTATAGAATAACAACGCAGGAATTGACATGATACCAAGCTCTGTTGCTTTAGATTGATGTTGAGCAATGTCCATCTTGCCAACTTTAATCTTTCCTTCAAAGTCCTGAGCAATCTGATCCATAACAGGAGCTAAAAGTTTACATGGGCCACACCATGGCGCCCAAAAATCGATAACTACTGGTAAATCTGATTTAACTACATTCTCATCAAAATTCTGATCTGTAATTTCCATAGTGAAGTCTGACATAAAGAGTCCTTTCAGTTACTCAAGAATCAGGATTACATATGGAGAGAATTGTCCTCTCCAAAACAATTTCAGGCCCTAAAGGGCTACCTTTTAAGTCTTTTTCGCATTGATTGCATGCAAATAGTGCAGCATTTACACCGTCTAATCCCCAGCTTTTTGCAGCAACTATAGATTGTCTTGCAGCATATGGAGACATCCCGGCTCTACCAGGTATTTCTCGCTCTGATAAACCTTCATTCAGCAGCGACTGAACTAAAGCTATCTGTTTGATCTTCCATATCAGCAAGGGCGCAATTTCATAAACCGATCTGCCTTCTGCAAGATACTTTCTGAAAATCTCAAGTCCAGTAGCAGTTTTTCCAGGACCAATAGCATTAACAAATGAAAATACATCTACAGAGCGTTGGTCCAGAATGATTTTCAGTATATCGTCTTTTTTTGCAAAGCCATTATCATCTACAATCAATGCAATTTTTGCCAATTCAGTTGTAATAGCAATTTGATCTTCGCCAGTCATCTCAACCAAAAGTTCAGCAAGTTCACTATCAAGAGTTAAACCATGCTTTTTCGCCTCACTAATTGTGGAAGTCACCAAAGCGACGCCTTTAGGAGGATTCAAATCATAGAAATATCCAGCAGCTTTTGCGCTTTTAACCCATTTCTTTCTGCCATCAAACTTATTGGCAGAGAATATAATCACTGAAGATTGCTCTGGTTTATCAAAATATTTAACCAGAGCATCTTCTAATTTCTGGTCGCTGACTGATTTATCTGCATTCCTGATCCACAGCAGTTGACAATCAGACATCATCGGTATTGCTACAGACTGTTGCAGTAGCTTGTCAATGCCATGCTGATCACCATCGTATTTGTGAAAATTAAAAGCAGCCCCAGACTCACCAAGCAATGTGTTCGATAAATACTCAACTACACCACGGACCTTGTCGGGGTTCTCCCCCTCAAGCAAATAGATCAGCTTTGTAGAACCCGATTTAAATTCAGATCTGAGTGTTTGAATATTATTGCTTGAAGGTTTCCGCTTGGCCACTACCAATCCTCCACTATTGTAGCCAATATTTCCCGAACAATTTCTTCAGCTGCCTCTACTTTGGCAGTTTGTTCCGAGGTTCCATCCGGGTCATCAAGTATATAGTTTCCTGTACCTGCAATTTTTTTATTTTCAAATAAGTAAGAGTCGTCACCTTTAACTCGCATTGATAATTCCACAAGAATCTGCACTTGATACTCATCGACTTTCAAATCAGATGTTGTAAAAGCTTCTTTTAGTTTGTACCTGACTACTCTGCCTGATATTTCCGAACTGGAAATTGCATCGTCAACAATCTTCAATGTATTATCGGCCTGAATTGCCATTATGATTGCATCAGTCAATTCAATTCCGATACTAGGTTCAGCAGTTTCATTTACTAAATATGGAATACTAACTAGTTTAATTGTATCATCAACTCTACCTGATGACGCAGAATAAATTCCGCACCCGGAGCAAAGAACAATTCCAACTAATAGTATTGGTAGTATGAATCTCAATTTTGCTCCTCTGCAAGTGTCTTCAGGCGATACCGAATTTTATCCCGGTTCAAGCCAAGATAACGGGCTGCTTTGCTTTTATTACCGCCAGCTGCAGACATTGCTTTTGACACCAAAATAGTTTCCAGTTCATTCAACAGTGTTTCAAGGTCGACAGGCTCCTCATCAAGTGGCCTGCTCATTGCTGCAACTATATTAGAGATAATATCATTTTCAACAGTTTTACCTGATGGTGTTAATCCAAGATGAACAGGTTCAAGGAGATCATTGTCGGCTTTTAATATTGCCATCTCAATTGAGTTGCTCAGTTCTCGGGAATTACCAGGCCAATGATAGGCCTCCATAGCAAGTTCTGCATCGCGATTAAAGCCAGCAATTCGTTTGTGATAGATAGCATTATAGTAACCCAGGTAATGTTGGGCAATCGGCATAATATCACTATTTCTAGCTCTCAATGGCGGAATAATACAACCACTGGTTTTTAACAAGAAGTAAAGATCTTCACTGAATGTACCCTGATCAACAAGTAGTTGTAAATTATTGCAAGTACTAACAATCAGTTTGAAATCAGAATGAATTTTTGTTTGTCCATTAAACCGTACAAAAGTGCCTGTTTTAATAGAGTCCACTAATAACTGTTGAACTGATAATGGGATTGAGGCTATCTCTTCTAAAAACAAGACACCATTATGTGCAAGCTCAAGTAAACCTGTGTTTGTGTGGCTGTCCGATGCATCAACATTTGCCCCAAACAGCTCAGATTCGATTTCATCATCAGGAAGTAAAGAACAATTGAAAGTCAAAAAAGGTCCAGCAGCGAAAGCAGACTTTTCAAACAAATGCCGTGCATAAGATTTCTTGCCGACACCATTTTCACCTTCGAGTAATATTGTTTTTCCAGAATCAAAAGCTTGATAAATTGATGAACCAAGAGTTGCACTAAGGGCAGGCATATCTGTGACATCAGGCTCTCTGTTTGATGAACTGCCCTCTCTTCTTTTCAGCAATAATAATTCGCGGGTCTCAAGGGATGCTTTCAAGCCACGTTTAACCGATGCCAATAATTGCTCAAAATTGAATGGTTTTGAGATGTAATCAAAAGCACCTTGATGCATAGCTTTAACTGCTGTTGCTACTGTGGAGTCTGCAGTCATCATAATGATGCACATGCCAGGGTATTGTTGATGAATTCGACGCATTACTTCCAGACCGTCAATATCGGGAAGCATATAATCCAGAAGTACTAAATGGGGTTGTTCTTTACTCGCAGTTTCAACTGCTTCCAGGCCAGCCCATGCAGAAACCACTTTATAATCCTGCTGCTCGAGTGTAGTTCTAAGAAATCTTACGATTGGTGCCTCGTCATCAACGACAAGAATTACTGGCTGCATTAAAACCCCTAATTTAAAGACTGTGATTCAATACAATCTACAAGATTAAGGGTACAAACGGCAAGGAAGTATTCTATTTAATTAGCCCCACGACCAGTTATTACAACCCATACTGTCATAACTAAAATCTTCAAATCCATAAATATTGAATAATTCCTGATATAATGTTTATCGAGTGCAACTTTTTTCCGAACAGATTCAAGATCTGTGTCATATCCGTTGAGAACTTGAGCCAAACCTGTAATCCCGGGAAGCACTAGTAGTCTATCATTATATTCTGGTACATCACTCTCGAGCTGGCGAATAAAACAAAGTCTTTCAGGGCGTGGCCCAATTGTGCTCATATCGCCTTTTAACACATTATAGAACTGTGGAAATTCATCAAGGCGTGACTTTCTCAACAGTAGCCCTACACGAGTGATTCGATTGTCATTCTCAGTTGCCCAAACCGGACCATTCTCTTCTGCATCAGTTTTCATTGTGCGCAGCTTGAATACTTTGAATTGACGACCTGGATATACTAATGAACGTCTGTTGATCGAGTTTCCAGTATGTTGACGTCTCCTGTTCAAACCAGTTCTGGTTTGACTATAAAAAATAGAACCCTTTGAGTCGATTTTTATAGCAATAGCAATAATCGGCAAAATCAGCATGAACATAAATAACATGAAAACGGAAAACAGGATATCGAATAATCGTTTACCAGTTGTTTCTAGTGAATTGAATATCTGCAACTGGATGATATTACTGGCGTTATCAACGCTAGGCTCAGAATATTTGTGGTATTGTTGTGCATTTATAGATTGTCGTATATTCATATCAGACCCCCTCCAAAATATTATTCAGAATAATAATAGTAAAAACCGAACGACTATCCGTTCAATCTGATTCAGATTATATAACAAAGCATCATATAATGCAACAATATTTTCAGAATATATTTCCGATTATAAACCAATTCTATGCAAAGCAAACGCAATAGTTGCAGCTGTAGTGAGTGTACCTAAAATCAGCGGGTAGACTGTTCTCCAAAATCCGCCTCGATTCAATGTAACTTGTACAACATCTCCAGGGTAAACCAGAGGGTTTCCTGAAAGATTTCCTTCAAGCAAAAACAATTTGCAATTTATAATACTCGAAGTATAAAGATCTCCGTGTACATTGTGAACCCAAATTACTTTTTCCAGTTTAGCATTATCAGTTGGAGCACCAGCTAGCATCATTACATCAACAAGTCGCATTGGATCTTTCAATCTGTAGGTACCAGGAGAAGAAACTCCGCCAAATACTTGCACACCAGAAACTTGCGATGTTAAAAACAATTGTGAAGATGTAGGAATAACAACTGTATCTCCGGAATTAAGAAATATTGGTGATACAGAACTATTGCCTGAAACAAGATCAGAAATATCCACATCAGAAGATTCATTTATACCATCAACACTGGATATTATTTTTGCATCGGTCAAAACAGCTTCTGCGGTAACTCCACCAGATTCCCTTATTAAATCCCAGAGAGTTGGATTTGATGAAAATGTGTAACTTCCAGGCTGGCGTACCGCACCCAATATATAAATCTGCAAAGAATTAAACTGAACAATCGACAAAGTAACTTCCTGAATAGATCGATCAAATAGTTCAAGCTTGGCTTTAAGTATCTGCTCTGCCTCAGTAACTGAAAAACCTGCAACAGCAATAGCACCAACAGAAGGAAGTACAACAGTTCCATCCTGCCGAACTGTCAATTGTCTATCCATATCCGGGCTTTGTAAAACATTCAATTGCAAGACATCACTTACTCCCAGAAGATATACCTCATCTCCAGGTGCAGCACATATTAAAGCAGGAACTAAAAGCACTAAAAATATAAGTGATCTAAATTTCATTTTCATCAGAAGCCCCAGTCTCTTAATTATTTGAATCAGCTTTATACCAATTCACAGTTTTTTCCAGGCCAATCTGGAAAGATGTTACCGGTTCATAGCCAAGCAATTGTTTCGCCATCGAAATATCAGCTTGAGAATGAGGCACATCACCTATTCTAGTCTCAGCATAATTGGGTTCTTTGTCAACACTTAGAAGTGAAGATATCGACTCGTAAAGTTGGCTCAAAGAAATCCTGTCACCGCATGCAATATTTACAATAGCACCGTCTGGATTATCAATCTGAGCAGCCAGTATATTGGCGTGAACAACATTGCCAACATATGTGAAATCTCTGGAGAACCTGCCATCACCATTAATTGTTGGTGTGTGTCCTGCCAGCAACTGTGTTATAAACAACGGCAGCACAGCTGCATACTGGCTTTGAGGGTCCTGTCTTTCGCCAAAGACATTAAAGTAGCGTAATCCAATAGCACTTAATCCATAGATGTCATTAAACACCTTCAAGTACAACTCTCCAACATACTTGTTTACTGCATAGGGAGACATTGGCTTCGATGGCATAGTTTCCACTTTGGGAAGAACATCAGAGTCACCATATGCGCTGCTGCTTGCAGCATAAACAACGCGACCTACACCCGCATCTCTGGCAGCAACAAGGACATTAAGTGTTCCATTAACATTGTGATCGTTGGAAGTAACAGGATCATCAACACTTCTTGGGACAGATGCCAGTGCTGCTTGATGGAATATGGTATCGATCCCTTGAAAACATTCATTAAGTAGATCGAGGTCTGTTATAGAGCCTTGAACAAAATCAACTTCATCTTTAAATGATTCCATATTTTCCAACTTACCAGTTGATAAGTTATCAAGTACGGTCACCTCACAATCACGACTAACAAGTTCAGCTGCAATATGTGAACCGATGAACCCTGCGCCGCCTGTGACTAGGCACTTTTTCATTTTCCCCCCAATTAAATATTACAGACTGAAGACATTTTCATTGTTGATTGCACCTAAAGCATTGCGTGTATCAACAGTTAGAACATCTGCAGCAAGAATCAGTCCATGATCTACAGAGCTATGAGGTGTAACGATTATTACAACATCATAGCTGGATATTTCGTCAACTCCCCACTTATCAGTTTTCCTTGCAAAATCAAACCCAGCCAAAGAGCCAACTTCAGGATCAAACCAGGAGACTTCTGCACCCTTGTCGTGAAGCAATTGGATTATGTCCAGAGCTGGTGATTCACGAACATCGTCGATATTAGGTTTGTATGAGACTCCAACAATAAGAGCTTTGCTCCCATTAACTGGTTTTTTGCGAGAATTCAAGGCATTAGCTGTAATGTTCACAACATGTGCAGGCATTTTTGAATTTATAGCGCCCGCAAGTTCAATGAACCTTGCATCTGATCCCGATTGCTTTGCCTTCCATGACAAGTAGAATGGATCAATTGGTATACAATGACCACCCAAACCAGGACCAGGATAAAAAGGCATATATCCAAATGGTTTGGTAGAAGCAGCATCGATGACTTCCCAAACATTGATTCCCATTGAGCTGCACATTAAAGCTATCTCATTTGCCAAACCGATGTTTACACTGCGAAAGGTGTTTTCGAGAAGTTTAACTGTTTCTGCTACACGGGATGAAGAAACAGGAACTACAGAATCCATTACTTGGCTGTAAAGGCTGACTGCCATTTCTGTACACTCAGGAGTCACACCACCAACAACTTTGGGTATATTTTTAGTTTGGTAATGTTTGTTCCCTGGATCAACCCGTTCAGGAGAAAAAGCAAGGTAAAAATCTTTGCCAACGATTTTGCCATTTTCAGATAACCTTGGCAATATCACTTCTTCTGTTGTTCCTGGATAAGTTGTGCTCTCAAGAATAATCAACAATCCATCATGCATATAAGGTACGATAGCATCAACCGATGCGTCGATAAATGAAATGTCCGGATCTTGAGTCTTCCCTAAAGGTGTTGGTACACATATATTTACACTATTACATTCAGATATTACTGAAGATTCAGTAGAGGCCGACAACAATCCCCTTTCAACTAAATCCTTAACGTCACTATCCGGGACATCTATAATATAACTGGAACCTGAGTTTATTTGATCCACTTTTTGTTTGTCGATGTCAATGCCCACAACTTTAAAACCAGCTTTACCATATTCAACGGCAAGTGGTAAACCAACATAACCCAGCCCAATTACTGCAAGTTTTGCGGTTTTATCCTCGAATTTTGATTTTGACAACTTGGCGCCCTCTCTTGCAAAAAAATCACATTGAATTGCTTTATTTAAAAACAGAACCAGCACGAAGCACTAATTGAGATCATTCTCAGACTGTGCAATCTGTTCTTTGTAGCATTTAATATCTTGTCGAATTGTAATTACTTCCCCGACACAACGGTAACACCGATACAGAGCAACAACAACCAGAATTAAGACAAAACCTGAGGCAAACCACTTGGTTGAATTATGAAGATGCTGGCCATGGCGGCTGATCAGGAAAAATACGGTTTTTGAAAAGATCAGGAGTGCAATTCCAAAACCGGCAAAGATTACAGCTAAAACTGAGCGGCTGACGAGCTCATCTTTGGCGCGTAGATATTGGCGTAATGGGAATGCCCCTGCATCACCACTGAATCGTGATTTATATGCTGTGGAAGAACTTTTATTTTTTCTTAATTTCTTCATAATCAGCATCGCTAATTTCCTGGTCAGTTAGGTGTTCGTAACTAACTTCCTTTTGCTTGGCATTTTTTCGCTTTTGCAAAAATGAATTAAGTAAACGCATGACTCGTCTCATAAGAACCCATGCCAGGATTATAAGAATTAGATTTCTCATGATTCAAAACTCAACCTGAAAGAGTGAAAACAGTTATGGTACGCCCGGCGGGATTTGAACCCACGACCTTCTGCTCCGGAGGCAGACGCTCTATCCAGCTGAGCTACGGGCGCACTGTATTGGAAAAATATAGTTCGGCTAATCATCGGTCAACTCGTTTTCACATTTAAAGTTAAATACTGCTGGACAGTAAATCTTTCGCATATTTGAATTGAGATTTACCTTCAGAGTCTGTTACTTTCTGACCACCAAGCAAGCGTGCAACCTCTACAACTCTTTCGTCCCCGGAAACTTGTGTTACTGATACAACCTTCCTGTCGGCAAGTTCTACTTTTTCAACGTGCAAATGATAATCACCGGCAACAGCCATTGTAGGAAGGTGAGTTATACAAATTACTTGCCCGGTTGCAGAAAGTGTTTTCAATAACCGAGCCACACATTGAGCTGAGTCCAAACCTAATCCTGCATCTGCCTCGTCTAGCAGTAATGTCTGAGAATAATTATCCTCGTTTTGCAATGAGAGTAAACCCAGGAATATCCTCGATTTCTCGCCGCCAGAGGTGATATCAGTAATTTGACCATATTTTTCACCGGAATTTGTGCAAACTGACAAATCAACATTATCAATACCATGCTCATGGACAATAATTGGATGACCATCAATTTCAAAATCATAGTCGTCAGAAGTTAAGTAGTTAATGTCAAACTTCAAATGAAAATCTGGTAAATCCAGTTTTTGGATAATATGTGTAGCAATCTCAGCTACTTTTTCGCAACCGCTTGCCCTCTTGTCGTGAAGTTCTTTTGAACATATTTGCAAAAGTTTCAATGCTGAATCACAATTAGATTCCAAGTGTGAAATATCAGAACATGCATTTTTATGTGCATCAATTTTAACTTGGAGCTCATTTTTCAAAGCAATCAAACCAGCAGTATCAAGATTGTATTTTCTCTTCAGCTCCAGATAAAGCGATTCTCGTGTCTCAAGCTCGTCATGCAGAGCCGTGTCTGCGGGCAATGAATCCTGAAAACTATTCAACAATATTGATGCCTCTGACAATTCAGAATCAGCCGATATCATAAGATCCCGAATGCCATTCAGCTTGCGGTCAGCAGCATCGCTTGCAGGCAAAGCACTAATTGCAGAGGCCAGGAGTTGCCTCACCGAAGGTTCTGAATTATCCAATATTGAACTGCACATTGCAGATGCAGTTGTCACACTTGCAAGATTGCGGATTAATTTAAGCTGGTCTGCAAGTTGCTCTTCCTCTCCTGCCTCA
>JABIBH010000398.1 GCA_018652925.1 bacterium
ACCGCTGATGGCACACCATATCGCCGTCAAAGAGCAGTATTTTCACAAACTTTGGCTGATAGAGTGGCAAGGTCCTCAAATTCCAATTCTCGCGGAAACATGAAAACTACTGATTCCAGACATTTCGCTGGTTCTCCAGGAAGTGGTAATTCAATTCAAAAAGGAATTGATGTAAATGTTAACATTTCCCCGGACGCATCGGAATTTAAGGTGATTTATGATCCAGGGCACCCGGATGCTGACGAAGATGGTTACGTATTGATGCCCAATGTCAATGTAATCACCGAGATGGTAGATATGATAACTGCGAGTCGTGCATATGAAGCCAATGTATCAGCTGTGCAGAGCGCCAAGGAAATGTTCGCTAAAGCACTGGACATCTAACAGGAGTTGAAAACTGATGGCAATTGGAAGTGTAAAACTAAATGGAGCAATCGATCCGGGAAAACTCTATAACCAGAATTCTGGTGTTAAGAGTAAAACTGGCCCGTCTTTTGCAAATACATTACAAGATGCGCTAAAGAGTGTTGACTCATCGCAAGTTAACCGTGATCAGACAATCGATAAGATGGTTACAGGTGAAATCAGCGAAGTACATGATGTAATGATTGCAGCAGAAGAAGCACAGCTGACCTTTGAGATGATGCTTGAAGTGCGAAACAAATTGTTAGAAGCCTACACAGAAGTCATGAGGATGCAGGTTTAGGCAATAACCAACAGTAGTTCTAAAGAGGAGCTTACAGAACACATGAAACAGATACTGGACAATTTAAATACAATTACTGGCAAGTTTACTTTCAATCAGAAGGTATTGCTTGGTGGAATAAGTGTAGCGGTAATTATCAGTCTGGTTATTTTCTCAACCTGGATGCAGAGTGAAGATTCATCAGTTCTCTTTACCAATCTGGATCCTGCAGATGCTTCCGTGGCACTTGAGGAACTTTCAAAGCAAAATATCAACGCTGAACTTACAAACGGTGGAACAACGATACTGGTTCCTGAGAACCAGGTCCATCGTCTGCGTGTTGACTTGTTGGCTAAAGGCATTCCAGCCTCCGGAACAGTTGGTTGGGGACTTTTTGATGGCAATCAATATGGAATGACTGAATTTGTGCAAAATGTCAATTACAAGCGTGCCATGGAAGGTGAACTTGTACAGACTATCAGTGCAATCAATGGTGTAAAATCGGCAAGAGTACATCTGGTACTGCCAAAAAACTCGATATTTAAAAAAATGCAGTCAGACGCAACAGCATCGATTGTAGTTAATGTAGGCCGTGGGCAATTATCCGAACATCAGGTCAATGGCATTCAAAGATTAGTCTCAGGTAGTGTTGAAGGGTTGGAACTCACTAACGTTTCAATTATTGATCAGCACGGAGTAGAGCTGACCAGTAGTTATAGTAATGATGGCATTATGCGTTCAGATAGCCAATTGGCACTGAAAAAAGAAATCGATGAATATCTTTCATTAAAAGCTGCTTCAATGCTGGACAGAGTACTTGGTCCGGAACGCTCATTAGTTCGAGTTGATGCAACACTGAATTTTGAACAAATGCAGCAGGAACGCAAATATTTTGATCCCGATAAAACAGTTGTTCTCAGTGAAGTACTTGATTCTGAAGAACGTGAAGAGGGTGCTGGTTCAAAAGAAGTTATTACAACCAACTATGAACTCAGCCAGACGGTTGAAACAACTGTTGGTGAAATTGGTGGAATTAGTAGTCTGTCTGTAGCTGTCTTTGTCGATGGAACGTATGCAGAAGATGAAGAAGGAAATATGGCTTATGTGCCACTTTCAGATGATGAACTGACACAGATTAATAATATTGTTGAATCTTCGATTGGATACAATAGCGAACGTGGCGACAGAGTAGAAGTTGTAAACATGCAGTTTCAATTTCAGGATACTCCGGAAGTTGCAGAGGTTGGCATGTTGCCTGAAGGCTGGATGCAAACTCTGCCTGAACTTATCGGCAGAATTCTACTCTTTGCACTTGCTGCATTTATGATTTTGAAATTAAAGAAAAATCTGGGGCAGATGGCTTTAGAAGACAATCGCCCAAAACCAAGAAAACAAAAAACGATTATAGATTTGGATGAGGACGATGATATGCCTTCGATTCGTGAGCGAGCTTCAGGTCATGTATCAACTGAACGCATGGTTGAAGAAGTAAAAGGGTTTGCAAATGATAACCCTAATGAAGTCGCTGACCTGGTGAGTGCATGGATTAAAGATGAAGAAGAAGTTGCAACTGTTTAAGACGAAAAGGATAATGTTGTGAGCAAGCAAGTTAGAAAAGCAGCAATTCTGATGTTAGCCATGGGGCCAAAAGTAGCCGGCCAGGTTATGAAGTCTATGCCCGATGAAATGATTGAGCAAATAACTGCTGAAATTTCTGTTCTGGAGCAGATCCCTGAGGGAGAACGTACAGAAACAGTTAAAGATTTCATTGAGATGCGGCATAAAGCTTCAGTAATGGGTTTTGGTGGAGAGGACTCCGCTAGAAATATTCTCGATGAGGCATTGGGAAGCCATAGAGCGTCTTCCATTTTGAACAGGGCAACTGGCTATAGTGACATCAAGGCTTTTGAAAACCTGAAAAATGTTGAGCCATTGACAGTGGCCAACTATTTGCAAAATGAACATCCACAAACCATTGCTCTGGTTCTTTCATATATGGACCCCAGATATAGTGGTCCTGTGATGACGTTGCTTCCAGGTATTCTACAAGCAGAAATATCTTATCGGATGGCAAGTCTGGATTCTCCAAGTAAAGATGCATTGAAAATTATTGAGCAGGTAATAGGTAAAGCAGTTGAAGGTGAATTCTCCAAGTCCAAACGTAATTATGGTGGCAAGAAGCAGGTTGCCGAAGTATTCAATGAAATTGATAAAGCTGTGTGGCAGGAAATCCTGGATGACATGCGCGAGATCGATGATGAATGTGCAACTGAAGTTAAGAACCTGATGTTTGTATTCGAAGATATTGTAAATATGGAAGATCGTTTCATTCAGGAAGTGTTAAAGGAAGTTGATGGTTCAGACTTGACTCTTTCCTTGAAGGGTGTTCCAACTGATATCAAAAACAAGATATTTAACAACATGTCCAAGCGAGCTACAACAGGTATCAAAGAAGATATGGAATATATGGGGCCTGTGTTATTGACAGATGTAGAAGAAGCACAGGATCGTATTGTAGATGTAATTCGCAACCTTGAAGAACAAGGAACTATTACTCTGGGAGGCGGAGCAAATGCTCAAATGGTCTCCTAAAAGTCTGGGCGTTGCGGGTGCAGATCCAGAAGAATTAACTTCTATTGTTCTTGACGGTAACGATCTGGCCGCGAATACAGAATTCTATACTGACATTGCTGAAAAGCAGGCAGCAATTGAAAAAGAAAATCTTGCGATTCTGAGATCAGAGTTGAGAAAAGAAATATCAGAAACTTTGGCAGTTGAAAAAGAAGCTGAGATCAGTGCTTATCAACAAAATCAAATTGACCTTTACAATACATTAGCGGAGCAAATAAGAGCGTCAGCAAAGGAAAATATTTCGTCATTGGCAAATGGTGCAGTTGAACTTGCCATTGCTATGGCTGGCCAGGTTATGAGACGCGAGATTGATGTTGATAAAGATACAATATTGCGTGCAATCCAACCTCTGCTATTCAAAGCTGAAACCGGTGCAAAACTGGTTGTTACTGCAAATCCTGAGGACGCTGCTTATCTGGAATCACAAACACAGTTTTGTGAGAAGATGAATATCGTCAAGGTAATCGCTGATCCCCGATGTGAGCGTGGAGGGTGCACAGTTAAAGCTGACACTGAGGAATGGGATTTAACAATTGAAAGCAAGCTTACTGTTCTTGCAGATACAGTTCGATTGGCAATGCAATCAACAGAAGATATTCAAGAGGACAACTAATGGATACAATTTGGTCTGAATGTATTTCAAAAGTAAAATTCACCGATACGATTCGTAGTATTGGCAGGGTTAATATAATTATTGGCATGATAATCGAGGCACTGAATATTTCAGCTCCAATAGGTTCTGTTTGCAAAATTACTACTGGTCGAAATCGTGAACCTGTTATCTGCGAAGTCGTAGGTTTCAGGGGAGATACTGCACTGTTGATGCCATATGGAGATATGGAAGGATTGGCCCCAGGTCAACCTGTACACCTGGTTGCAGAAAACCTCACAATTCCGACTGGCAATCAGCTACTGGGGCGAGTAATAAATGGACTGGGTCAACCTATCGATGGTAAAGGTCCCCTGCGCAATGAATCACTTCGTCGAGTTCACAGCCCGCCACCATCATCCTTGAACAGGGCACGTATTGAAGAACCACTCGCAACAGGAGTACGTGCAATCGACGGACTTGTAACTGTTGCCAAGGGCCAGCGGATGGGAATATTTGCAGGTAGTGGTGTTGGAAAAAGTATTTTAATGGGAATGATATCAAGAAATTCTGATGTCGATGTAAATGTTGTTGCATTAATTGGTGAACGTGGTCGTGAAGTAAAAGAATTTATTGAAAGGGATCTTGGCCCGGAAGGGCTTGCCCGATCAGTAGTTATTGTTGTTACTTCGGATGAAAGCGCAGTGATGCGTGCACGTGGTGCTGAAACAGCGATGGCAGTTGCTGAGTCATTCAGGGACTCACAAAAGAATGTAATGTTCCTGATGGACTCAGTTACACGCTATGCAATGGCATTACGAGAAATTGGCCTGGCTACTGGCGAGCCACCAACAACAAAAGGTTATACACCATCTGTATTTGCTGCTCTGCCAAAGCTTTGTGAACGTGCAGGTTGTGCTGAAACTCATTCAATAACAGCATTATTTACAGTGTTAATTGAGGGCGATGACATTCATGACCCAATTGGTGATGCAATGCGATCAATTCTCGATGGCCACATCATGCTTAGCCGTGACTTGGCTCGTGAGAATCATTATCCAGCTATTGATGTGCTGGGAAGTGTGAGTCGATTAAAAACTACTGTATCAAAAGAAGAACATATTCAGGCAGGAAATCAGATTTCCAGCTGGTTGAAAATAATTGAGGATAACAAGGATCTGATAACTATCGGCGCCTATACTCATGGCAATGACCCATTGTTGGACAAGGCACTTGAAGAGAAGGAAAATATCCGGGAGTTTCTGTGCCAGGGTGAACATGACAAGGCGATCTGGGAATTAACTACAGCAACTTTACTTGAGTTGGGGCAGGTTGAATGATCATGTTCAAATTCAGACTGGAAAAAGTACTTCGCTATCGTTCCATGCTGGTTGATGCAGAAGCTTTGAGATTACGTGAAATTGAACAGCGACAGCATAAAATGCAGCAGCAAATCATCAGCCAGGAAATTCTCATTGATCACTTGATTTTACAGTATGAAGAAGCAAAAACTGACGCGGGAACAATCTCCAGCTGGAGCTTCATGCATGGCTCAGTGACATTTGAAAAAAACAAAGTTAAGGAAATGCGAGTTGAGGAACAAAAACTGCAAAGTGAATTCCAGGAACAAATGCTCAAGCTTGTTGAAGCTCAACAGGAAAA
>JABIBH010000399.1 GCA_018652925.1 bacterium
TATGGCGTTCTGCTTGAAGGCGGAATGGCACTGCGCGGAACTTTCCTGATCGACAAAGAGGGCATGGTTCAGCACATGAGTGTTAACAACCTTGGTCTTGGTCGTAGTGTTGATGAAGCACTGCGCATGATCGATGCTCTACAACACCTTGAAGAGCACGGCGAAGTTTGTCCTGCCAACTGGAGCAAGGGTGACGATGCAATGACACCAACAGCTGATGGTGTTGCAAAGTACCTGAGCGACAATGCATAAATAATGTCTATCAACAGACATAATAACCGGACTGGAAGTTTTGCTTCTGGTCCGGTTTTTTCATGCCGCAATGTTGTCCTGCTTTTTGTCGATGGATTAGGCGTAGGCAGTTCAAAAAACAATCCTACACTCACTTACGATGGCACTCTGTTCAACTTCCAGGAAACAACTGCCCAATGGAAATCGATTGATGCAACACTGGGTGCTCCAGGTATTCCTCAAAGTGCAACGGGGCAGACCTCACTGTTGACCGGTGTCAATGCCCAGGCAAAACTGGGTCGTCATGCTACCGGTTTTCCAGGCCCTCACTTGCGTGAAATTATTAAAGAACATTCAGTTCTGAAACAGCTTACCGATGCAGGGAAATCTGCCCGGTTTATCAATGCGTTCAGGCCTCTGTTTTGGGAAATATCGGAAGAAAGAAAGTGGACACTTTCAACTACCACAATTGCCACTCTTGCTGCTGATTTGCCGTTCTTCTCACTTGATGATTTAACAGCAGAGCTCTCAGTTTATCAGGAATTTACCAATCAGGATCTGATAGACAAAGGTTTCAATGTTCCGCTCTGGACTCCTGAACACGCAGGCAGAGTATTGGCCAGAAATTGCCAGAAATATGATTTTTCTCTGTATGAGTTTTTCAAAACAGATCATGCAGGACACTCTATGGACAGAGAATATTGTGAAGATATTTTAGGCAAGCTGGATCTATTTATATCTTCGTTTCTGTCTGCAACTCCATCGGATACTCTGGTACTTTTGACCAGCGATCATGGAAACATTGAAGATTGTTCAATAAAAACGCATACCACAAATCTTATTCCACTTATGTGTTGGGGCGATGATGCTGAAATAGCATTATCCCAAATTGGCTCTTTAACTGATATCGTTCCTCTGATACTATCTGCTGTATAACCTTAATGGAGGTACGGTATGTTAGTATGGCAACTATGGCTTATTGCTGCAGCTGTTCTTGTTCTGATTGAGTTTTTTCTCCCCGGTTTTTTCGTCGCAACATTTGTGCTTGGTTGTCTGTTTTCTGCCCTGGCGTCTTTTCTGGGCGGTGGATATATAATTCAAACCATTGCATTTATTGTTGGCTCGCTGATTTCATTTGTTGGAATCAGGCCTCTTGTTTTAAAACATCTTTACAGTGATAAAGCGGGCAATGAAACAAATATAGGTGCACTTGTCGGGATACCTGCAATCGTGCTTGAACCTGTTGACAAGATAAATGGTCGAGTAAAAGTTGGTGGCGAGGACTGGAAAGCCAGAACTGAGCAGGACGAAACTTTTGAATCAGGTGTAAGTGTAACCGTCGTAAAAATTGACGGTGCAACCCTGATTGTTAAATCATAAAACTGGAGGAAGTCATGGATGCAGGAGCAATTATTTTAACGATTCTCGCAATTGTTGTAGTGGTAAATGCGGTGCGCGGATTTGTTATCGTTAAACAGGCAGAGACAATGGTCATTGAAAGGCTCGGAAAATACCATCGAACATTGCAGTCAGGTATTAACATCATCTGGCCGATTATCGACAAAAATCGTGAGATAGAATGGAAATATATCCAGGAGACTCACGAAGGTGTCACCATGACCTACAAAAAATTGAAACGGATTGACCTGCGTGAAACGGTTTACAATTTCCCGCGACAGAATGTGATTACTCGAGACAATGTGGTTACTGAAATCAATGCGCTACTCTATTTTCAGGTTACCGATCCTGCCAGATCGGTTTATGAGATTGCCAACCTGCCAGACGCAATTGAAAAGCTGACGCAGACAACTTTGCGTAACGTAATTGGTGAAATGGATCTCGATCAAACACTGTCATCACGTGATACCATAAACACAAAGTTGCGTGCAATCCTGGATGAAGCCACTGACAAGTGGGGTGTGAAAGTAAATCGAGTTGAACTTCAGGATATCAATCCACCTCGCGACATCAAAGATGCGATGGAGAAACAGATGCGCGCCGAGCGTGATCGTCGAGCACAGATTCTGGAAGCAGAGGGAATGAAAAAGGCACAAATTCTGGAAGCCGAAGGTGCAAAAGAAGCACAGATTAACAGAGCTGAAGGTGACAAACGATCTCGCGTGCTGATTGCCGAAGGACAGGCTGAAGCCAGAGTAAAAGTCTCTGAAGCTGAGGCTCAGGCAATTCACAATGTGACCGGTGCCATTTCTTCAACTGGCGACCCAGCTAATTATCTTATAGCGATGAAATACATCGATGCCTTGAAAGAAATGTCTGCTGGCGATAAATCCAAAACAGTATTCATGCCTTACGAAGCAACTGGCGTTCTGAGTTCTATTGGTGGTATCAAGGAGATGTTGGAGAGGGCTTAGAATTTCCTTACTAGTGGGAAATGGGTAGTCTTGCAAATTAAGAGGTGATACCAATGGCTCAAAAATTTATAGCTTTTGTCACAGCAGCTACAGGATTCTGGTTTATTGTTTCTCGCTGGCCAGATTATCAACATGCTTACCAGCTGCTAATCGATACAGTCCCAATAGCCGGGTTTTATATTGCAGCCCTTACCGGCATGATGATGCTCATTCCCGTTCTTAAAATTGTGGCTGGAATCGGTTTATGGAGGCTATGTCGCTGGTCTTTATATCTTGCGCTTATTGTCTTATCCGTAGACTTTGTCACATTGGCTACTGCCGTTGTGCGATTCCATTCGGCTGCTTCGAATGTCCCATTTGTATCTGAGTTGGAGTTATCTGGAGCAGTTAATGTCGAGGTTCACAGTTTATGGCCTACATACACAGTGGCTGTATTGAGTGCATTGAGTCTGCTAGTGTTGGCTCTCAAATTATCAAAACGTCAGGCAGAGGAATAGATGCGCAATATGCGAAGGTCAGATCGGGCAATTGAAAAAGAAGAAGCTCTTCAAATCCTTGAGAACGGTGAATATGGTGTGTTGTCAACTGTAGGGTCTGACAATCAACCATATGGTTTCCCTGTAAGTTTTTGTGTTTTTGATCACAATATCTATTTTCACTGCGCTTTTGAAGGCCATAAAATCGACAACTTTACTTACAATCCGAAAGTATCATTTTGTGTTATCGGAAACACGTGTGTTCTACCTTCCAAATTCAGTACTGAGTATGAGAGCACAATAGTCTTCGGTTTGTTGAGTGAAGTCTTCGATAATGAAAAGCAAAAGGCTCTCGAAGGTCTGGTTCACAAATATTCCAGTGATCATTTGCCGGACGGGTTGAAATATATAGGTAAACAAAAAGATAAAACGAAAGTTTTCAGAATAGCCATTGAAACTATTACTGGAAAAGCCAGAAAAAGATCTGGATAAAACCAACTAGCAGTTAATGCATTAAATGACGAGGGGCAATCAGAATGACAGAAAAGAAATTAACTTTCTTTGAACAATATTTAACTGTTTGGGTATTGCTTTGTATAGCAGCCGGTATTGTTTTAGGAAAAGCTGTACCTGAAATCGCAATAACACTAAATGATTTTTCTATTTATCAGGTGTCTATCCCTATTGCTGTTTGCCTGTTTTTTATGATGTACCCGATCATGGTAAAGATCGATTTTACTCAAGTCATCAAGTCAGCTAAAACTCCAAAGCCAGTCTTTCTCACACTGTTTATTAATTGGGCAATCAAGCCGTTTTCGATGTTTGCAATTTCATACTTCTTTCTGGGTTATTTATTCAAGGATTTTTTACCGGGCACAGAAATTCTTGCAAACGGTGAAGAGGTTGAATTATGGCGTAGTTATATTGCTGGTAATATTTTGCTTGGCATTGCGCCGTGTACAGCGATGGTCCTGATGTGGGGTTATCTTGCAAAAGGCAACGACGGTCTGACACTTGTGATGGTGGCAATTAATTCATTAATGATGCTGCTCCTTTATGGCCCACTGGGCAGTTTGTTGCTGAATGTGAATTCGATGCCTGTACCTTGGCAGACAATGTTATTTTCAGTATCGATTTATGTGGCATTGCCCCTGATTGCAGGATCATTATCTAGAAAGTGGATAATCAGCTATAAAGGAATCGATTGGTTTAATGAGAAATTCCTGCATTGGCTGACTCCCGTCAGTATAACCGCACTGCTTCTAACATTGATTTTGCTATTCTCGTTCAAGGGTGAAGTGATCATCAATAATCCACTCACAATCTTGTGGATTGCTATTCCCCTTTTCCTGCAAACCATTTTTATATTTGCACTTGGTTATTTTGTTTTCGCAAAGCGGTTAAAACTTTCATATCAGGATGCTGCACCGGCAGCGTTGATTGGGGCTTCCAACCATTTTGAAGTAGCCATTGCTACTGCTGTCATCCTTTTTGGTTTATCATCGGGCGCGGCTTTGGCCACGGTGGTTGGTGTGCTGATAGAAGTTCCCCTTATGCTTATGTTAGTATCGGTTTGCAAGCGTACCAGTCATATTTTTGACGCGGGGGATTAGTGCTGACAACTGTTAAGGATATTTCATGAAACGCATGATATTATTAGTAGCCTATTTAGTTATTGCCAACCAGTCCGTCGGCCAGTCGATTCACAGGAATGACCTGAATTGTTTCCAGGGTTCAATTGTTGTGAAGCTGAGTAATTCCGGTGGAGTAATTGTTGGTCCTGGTTTCACCGAGTTTGAATCAAAGTGTCAGCCCCAAATGAGATCTAAATCAAGATCAGATTATTCAGGCAATCAGGAATCGGAATTGTGTTTGAGCTATTACGATTCTTTAGCTCCAGCTTATGCTTTTCCATCGGGATCCCTGGTTGTTATACCTCTACAGGATCATCATGGACATGAGATCCAGAACCATGTGTTGTCATTTTGGCAAGCACGAGGCGATAGCCTGGGCTTTGCGTTCTTTGATTCCAGCGTCAGGCGCGGGGCCATCGGCTACCTCGCCGTTCGACAGGTATTGGAGTCACCAAATAGCGAGCTTTATCTGCTTACTGAAAACTATGGTAACGATGCTGGCGATATTTGGGGCAAATTTGATATAGCCTTGGTTCAACCAGAAAGCAAAATTGTCACATCGATAGCAAACGAACGCTACCATTGGGAGTATATGTCTACTGCCTGTGATTCACTGCAAGCAGACCTGGTCTTATCACCCGATGGAGTTGCCGCTCGTTTCATCAGGACTCACTTGTCATGGGATGAAGTAAGCAGACGAGGGAAAGTTACAAGCGTCGATACAACGTATGTTGAGTTATCGGAACAGTGAGAGGGATATGTTGGGCAAGATGAAATTATTGACGAATTATAGCCCACGAGGGATTTTCCACGCGCCTAGTCAATACTGTCAGCACGTAAGAAATTTGCTCAAGTTTTTTGTGGACATACCGAATATAGTATAGTACAATATAGATATGTGGGAAATATATGAGCATCGCCGTGTTTCGAAGGCTGTATCCGGCTTGCCGGTGCAGGTGCTTAAGCGATATGAAAAGTGGAAGGATATTGTGCGCGTATCCGGCCCTCAAGGGTTGCGAGCTATCAAGGGATTTCGCGACGAGGCGTTACGGGGTGATTGGAAGGGACATCGTTCATCTCGGCTGAGCCAGCAACATCGTGTGATATACCAAGTTGAAGCCCAGGAAGTAGTTGTTTACGTCATGGACGTTACAGCACATGATTATCGGAGGAAATAAATCATGGTACGAAGAGGATTTAGTAAAGCCCAAAAGAATATCGATGTTTCGATTGGCGAGTCGGTTCGCATTGTTCGCGAGCTTCAAGAGTTGAGCCAAAACGAATTGGCGGTGTTGTCTGGTATTCCTCAATCGACCATTTCTGCAATCGAAAATGACCGTATTAATCTTGGCGTGGAGCGTGCAAAGACTCTTGCTATTGCATTAAAATGCCACCCTGCTGTGCTGGTCTTTCCAGGTTGGGATGTTGACAGCGAGTTTGCTGCCTGACAAATACCTGCAGTTGAAACCAACACAAAAAGGGATTAATTAATGCCGGAAATGTATGAGATTTACGAAAAACACGCAGATAAGTACGATGAACTGGTTCGCGCAGAAGACTACCAGAACAATCTCCGGAATCTCCTCCATGAAACTGTCAACTGGCGCGACCTCTCTGTAATTGAGGGTGGGGTTGGGACCGGCAGAGTAACTCGCCTGTACATCGAGCAAGTAGCGTCGTCTATATGTTGTGATCGAGCTCAACATATGCTCGATTTTGCTCAGGTTGCTCTATCGGAACATGAAGAGAAGCTGAAGTTCTTAAGAGCTGACAACTTGAACATCCCTGATCTCGATGGTGGATTTGATCTGTTTATTGAAGGCTGGAGTTTTGGTCACTCAGTGTCAGATTGTTCTACTGCCGATGAAATTAAAAGCGTGACAGATATTCTGGTCCACAACGCCACAAAGGATTTGAAACCTGGGGGAGTTGTTATCCTTCTGGAAACGCTCGGTACAAACTTGGACTTTCCGGGTCCTCCGCATGAAAAGCTGAATATATTCTATTCGGAACTTGAGCAAAAACACGGTTTCCAGATGAAGAAAATCAGAACGGACTATCAATTTCAGTCCAATGAAGAAGCAGCTCGGATCATGGGGTTTTTCTTCGGTGAGAAAATGTGCCAGAGTGTCCTCAAGCGAAATAATGCAATAATTCCAGAATGGACTGGGATGTGGACAAAGACGATTTGATTCCGGGGAGATGACCCAGCAGGAATTAGCCAACAAGGTTGTTAAAAACAGTCTGCACTATTTCCAGAGATCCACGTGCCGCCATTTACCAGATAGGAACCTGCCATAGAGCAGGGCAGAGCGGATCGCGTAACAAACCACAGAACCAATCCAGGCAACTGCAACAGAGCCGTTGTGATAAACAACCAGATACCAGGTCAGGGGCAGGAATACAAGCCAACCGACAAAGAATGCAATCAACATTGTAGGTTTTGTATCTCCAGCTCCTGTGAGCAGGCCATTGCCAATCATTCGTGCGCCATCGAAAACCTGGAACAGTGCAGCAAGTGGAACCATGGTCGCAGCGAACGCAAGTATTGCCGGGTCTGGTGTGAAAATCTTGTAGACATTTCCACCAAGCAGAACCAGAATTACAGCAAGTGTAAGGCTGTAATACAATCCCATTTTATAGGTTTGTTTGCCATACATTTCGGCTTTGTCGTGGTCGCCTTTACCAACAAGATTACCCATTAAAACCGAGCCGGCAATGGTCAGTCCCCACATCGGCATAAATGAAAATGATAGAATCTGTACCTGGATTTGACTGGTTGCAAGTGCAACTGCACCAGCCCTTCCAATCAGAATTGTGAAGATAGCAAACCCGACCATATCAATAAACCCCGACATCGAGGCGGGCATACCCACAACAAAGGCTTTTTTGATAATCTTGAAATCGATTTTCCTGGGAACGTGGATTTTATAATGTTTCCTGCCATAAGCCGGGAATATTGCCCATGCTGCCATGATCAGGAAGTTCAGGAATGTTGCAACACTTGTGCCGATCGCAGCACCAGTTACACCCATTTCAGGAACAGCCAACCAGGTTCTTCCAGCAAATTCAAATCCGGTCCAACCAAAGATAAGCCAGACATCAAGCAACACATTGACTGAGTTGGAAACAATACCGGCCCACATTGGGACGCGGGTTCGTTTTCTGCCTTGAAAATAACCCATCAGACAGAAAGCAAGTTGTGTAAAGACCGCACTCAGTGTACGCCATTTTATGTAGAGGTAAGTTTGATCAATAACTTCAGGCGGATTTTGAGTCCACGGTAAAACGTGGTTACTGAAATAACCCATCAACGAAAGTATTATGCCACCAGCAATGGCAATGTAGGCAACTTGCCAGGCATAATCGCCAACCGCTTTATTATCGTTGCGACCAAAAGCTTGTGCTATGAAAGTGTTACTTATTCTACTGAGATTATTGAACAGGGAGTATGTAGCCCAGGTTATCAGTCCACCCAGACCAGCAGCACCAAGTGCAAGACTGGAGTAGTGGCCAAGTAGAATTGTATCGGCAGTCCACATCAAAGTGGATGAAAACATGGTCAAGATTATAGGCGAGGCGAGCCACATGATCTCTCGACCGTGTTTAACTTCCAGCGTGCTTATAATTTTGCTTCTACTCATGATTGCAACAAGGTAGCGTTCAAGACAACTATTGTCGAGAGTGAGTTATTCAATTAAACTCCTTCTATGAAATCTCTAAACGGCAAAATTAACGTTCCAGGGGACAAGTCGATTTCCCATCGTGCTGTATTAATGGCCCTTTTAACCGATGGCAAATGTGTAGTTCATAACTGGCTCAACAGCATGGATACACGCAGGTCGTTGAACGCTGTAATTTTGCTCGGCGCTGAAACTGACTATTTGAATGGTGCGCTGACAATTTCCAGAGGCGATTTTCCAACCACTGTTACTGCAGCAATCGATTGCGGAAACAGCGGCACAACAGCCAGACTTCTGTGTGGGCTGGTTGCAGGTAGCAGTGCAAGTGCAACTCTGTTTGGAGATGATTCACTTTCGGCAAGACCAATGCTCAGAGTTATCAAACCGTTACAAAAACTTGGAGCAACAATTAATGGCGGACCAACACTTCCGCTGA
>JABIBH010000400.1 GCA_018652925.1 bacterium
AATTCTTGATGCTCCGTTGATTACTTGGCCTGCTGTTGTCAGCGCCAACGTAACTGACAACCTTGGTGTTGCCGAGGTCATGGTTTACTGGTCACTGAACGGCGTTGCGCAAACTGACTTTGCACTGGTTGCAAACGGTAATAATTACAGTGCTGCGTTTCCTGTCGATGCAGGGGGCCTGCAGTTTGGCGACCTGTTCAGTTACTTGATTGTAGCAACTGATATTGCCTCAATTCCCAATAGCTCATCTGATGGACCGCACGGTTTTGAAATTGTGGATGCACTTGGAATCGTGTTGGTCATCGATGACACTTCAACTGGCATGCGTGATGAAAAGTACGACGAGCACAAGCAGTTGATGGATGAACCTCCAAGCTCACGAACCTCTGCAACCGATATCAGCGGTTGGCTTAATGATGGAGGCTATGTTACAACATTGGTTAATGCTGCTAATTTGACCGTCGATGATTTTACCGGCATCAACTTTGTCGTTTTCTCATCTGGAGACAACGCTGCGCCTATTGCTTCTGCGCCAGTGCGTACCATGCTCCAGGATTGGGTAATCGGTGGTGGCAAGCTGCTGATTGAAGGTGGTGAAATTGGTTATGACGCCGATTCATCTCCAGGTTACCCAGATTTCAAGGATATTGTTCTGCATATTACTGATTGGAACGCCGATATGGCCGGCGACCTGCAGACTGCTTCTGGTCAAGTTGATCATCCTATTTTGAATCAGCCAAATACAATTCCATCCAGTCTGGCGTTTAATTATGTAGGCTATGGTGATGAGGATGCTTGTTTACCTGCTGCCGATGCATATATCGTTATGGAAACTGCCGGCTATGCTGGCAATGGTGGAATCATTGTTTATGATGACAACCCTGCTCCTCAGTCAGCACAAATTGTATACTTCACATTCAATCTGGCAGCACTGGTTGATGTTGATGCACCTCGCAATCTGGTTTTAAATACAAGTGCATTTTTGATGGCTGCCGAAACTCCTCCAACTTGTTCAGTTGAGGGAAATGTTGAAACCGGTTCTTGTGCCATCCTGCCACTATCTGATGCATTGATCACTCTTGGCAATCTGACTACATATACAGACATGGATGGGTATTTTGTATTTAATGACCTTTACTCTGGCACATATACAATGACGGTGTCAAAGGAGGGTTACGCTACACAGGTAACTGAGGTAACTCTGGTTGACGGGCAAACTACATATGTAAGCTTCTACATGTCTGAAGTTTTAATTTATGATTATGTGAATGCTGAGCCAATCGCTATTCCTGACAGCAATCCAACAGGTATCACATCTGTTATCAATGTTGGTGAGCAGGATAGTCTTTCTGGCATAACAGTTGATATGGAGATTGTGCACACATGGCGCGGTGACTTGACTGTAGAACTGACTTCTCCTTCGGGAACGATTGTCAGATTACACAATAGATCAGGTGGCTCAGCTGATGATATTTTGGGTAATTATCCTGAAACCCTGGTTGTTGAAGGGCCAGGAAGTCTGAACGATTTCTTGGGTGAACCGATGAATGGTGACTGGACCCTCTGGGTTTCAGACAGTGTTGGTTCTGACACAGGATTCTTGAACAGTTGGGGATTGCATATTGAAGTTCCAATATGCCCTGTTTCCGATGTCCCGGAAAACTGGACTGGCATTACAAGCCTGTTGCCTAATGTGCCAAACCCGTTCAACCCACGAACTGAAATCATGTTTGATTTGGCCATAACTGCTGCTCCTGAGCTGGTTATATTTGATATGCGTGGCAGAGCTGTAAAACACTTGCTTTCTGGACTGCAGTATCCAGTTGGCAGGCATGCAGTAACCTGGGACGGTAGAGACGATTCAGGACAAACAGTTTCCAGTGGAGCATATTTCTGCAGATTGAAAGCTGGTGAGCAGAGTTTCAATCGAAAAATAATGCTTGCCCGTTAAAATAAATGCCTCAAATGCTGTCGTCTGCTTTACCAGGCGGGCGACAGCTGTTATTCTCCCAATACATTGATTAGTGAAAGGTGTCGGTCATGGCTAAAAGCTCTGGTCTGTTTGTATGTGGGAATTGTGGTCACGAAGAATTGAAATGGATGGGACAGTGCCCTGGTTGCAGGGAATGGAATTCATTTCAGGAAATGAAAATTCCTGCAAAAGGGAAAGCTGGCAAGAGTGGTGGTTACTCTGCTACTCGACCAACTGAATCACATAAACATATTGAAGCTCAACCTTTATCCAGAATTGAGTCTGCAAGTCATAATCGCTTAAAAGTAGAGCCTGAAGAAATCTCGCGGGTGCTTGGTGGCGGATTGGTCATCGGATCTGTCAATCTGCTTGGTGGTGAACCTGGTGTTGGAAAATCTACACTGTTGACCGGCCTTGCATTGCAATGGGCAAAGCAGGGCGTGCGCGTTCTTTATGTAGCAGGCGAAGAATCCCCCTCGCAGATAAAAATGCGTGCTGAAAGGCTTGGTTTTAATCCCAAAGAAGACGAAGGCTTTCTGATAA
>JABIBH010000401.1 GCA_018652925.1 bacterium
CCGCGTGATGGTAGATAATAAGTGTACTGCATTATCGATGGAAATATCATCGCACGCACTTGATCAGCAGCGAGTAGCCGGGCTAAATCTGGATATCGCTTTATTTACAAATCTTAGCCGCGACCATCTGGACTATCATCAGGATCTTGATAGTTATCTTGCTGCAAAAATGCGCATCCTTGACTTACTTAATGACGATGGCGTTGCTGTTGTCAATATCGACGACAGTGCTTTCAAAAATCAGGACTATGGTAATCATCAAGTATTTACCTGGTCATCCGGGTGGAGGAAAAAAGCTGACAAGTCTGCAGATTTGTGGGTATCGAAAGTCGATTTGTCTCGCGATTGCACAACACTTGTTTTCCACTACAACGGTTCGGAGTGTACTCTGAAAAGCAAGTTGACTGGCTGGTTCAATGTAGAAAACCTGACCGCAGCTTTTGCGGTAGCTTTGGCATCGGGTTTTTCAGCAGATGAAAGTATGCAAGCATTAGCTGAGGCTGCTCAAGTTCCAGGGCGAATGGAGAGCATCTTATTGCCCAATGGCGCAGTTGCAATAATAGATTATGCGCATACACCGGATGCGTTGGAAGCAGTTCTGTTGTCATGCAGGGATCTCCTGCAGTCTGGTAAACTGGTTGCTGTATTTGGATGTGGTGGGGATCGTGATAAAGGGAAGCGTCCTCTGATGGGTGCAGCTGTTGCTCAAAATGCAGACATGCTGATTGTTACTTCTGATAACCCCCGGAGCGAAGAGCCTGAAACTATTTGTGCTGAAATTGTAGAAGGTTGTAGAAACGCTGAAAAGAAAATGTATATCTCTTGTGAACAAATAGTTGATCGTAAAGCAGCAATTGTAAAGGCCATCACTGAAACCGGGCCTGAGGACATAATTGTAATTGCCGGCAAAGGACATGAGACCTACCAAATTCTTGCGGATGAAACCATCGATTTTGATGATCGTGAAATTGTACGAAACTGGATCAGGAGCAGCAGTTGAGTAACAAGTATTATATCCAGCAGATGATTGAAGACCTGGCGATTGCAGGTGTTGATTGTAACTGTTTGCAATATGTTCAGGGCAACTGGCATGAATCAATAGAATTGAATGTTTCATTCAGTGGAGCAGAAATCGACTCGCGACAAGTTACACCTGGCTGCCTGTTTATTGGTCTTATTGGTGAAAATGTCGATGGCAGCAAATACGCTCAACAGGCATTCCAAGATGGGGCAATAATTGCCCTGACAACTAAACAGGAACATGTTCAGGATTTCAAAGCTGTTGATGGCGCAACATTATTGCAGGTCGATGACACAGCCCGGGCTATGTTGGCACTTGCAAAAAGCAGGCGCCAGAAGTTGGCATCCAGAGTGATTGCTATAACTGGAACCAATGGTAAAACTACGACCAAGGACTTACTGTCTGCGTGCCTTGCCGATTGCGGAAAAGTTGCCAGCACATCGGGTAACTTTAATAACGAAATAGGTTTGCCGTTGACACTGTTACGAGTTGAGGGTGATGAAGATTTTGTAATCGTTGAGATGGGTGCATCGGCATCCGGTGACATTGCAATGCTATCTGAAATTGCGCAGCCGGATTGCGGAATCATAACCAATGCATCTGGTGCTCACCTTGAAGGATTTGGTTCCCTTGAAACAATAATCGATACCAAGGGCGAGCTTATAGATTATATTCCTGACAATGGTTTTATTGTTCTGAATCGCGATGAAAACGGTTTCGAGCAATGGAGCAACAGAGCCAGGGGTGAAGTAATATCTTTCAGTGAAAATGGGGAGCAGAGTTGGTCGTGGGCTGATCAACAGTTGTCTTTTTCTGGCCAAAAATATAATATTCCTCTGCCGGGAAAATATAACGGATGTAACTTTATGTCAGCATTGCTGGTTGCACAAAAACTTGAATGCAGTGTTGAAAAAATTCGCAGTGGTTTGGCTGATTTTGCGGTATCGGCACATCGTGGGAAATTGATCGTAGCAGGGGATATACAGCTGTTTGACGATTGTTATAATGCAAATCCGGCGAGTGTTCTGACTGCAGCAGAAGCTGTTAAGCAAATGAGCCGCGGGCGAACAATTGCAATTCTGGGCTTTATGGCTGAACTTGGAAATGAC
>JABIBH010000402.1 GCA_018652925.1 bacterium
TCATATCTGCACTATTAGACCTTCTGGTGAATTGCTCAAACAGATTGATTGCCCGGTTTTTGAGATGGATGTCCCAAAGCTGTTTTCACCCAATGGACTCAAAAGCCTGAACATGCTGGTAAGATATATTAAGGAAAATAATATCCAGGTAGTTCAAACATTCTTCCAGGATTCAACTTTGCTTGGCCTATTTGCAGCAAAAAAGGCTGGAGTCAAGGCGCGAATATTATCGATCAGAGACATGGGTTTCTGGCGAACTCCAATGACATCGATGTTGATGAAAATTGCAACCTCTTCAGCTAACGGGTTTTTATCGAACTCAGAAGCCGCTGCTTTGGAATTTAAAAAGAGTTTCCAAGTGAAAAACAACATTAAGGTTATCAATAATGGGCTCGATACAAAGGGCTGGGGATTCAACGAACCAGCTGATGTAGAGCCTTCTGTTGTGCTGGTTGGTAATTTAAATCGTCATGTAAAGCGCGCAGATATTTTTCTGGACGCTGCTGCAATCCTTTCTCCAAGATATCCTTCGGTGAAATGGTACCTTGTTGGCGATGGCAAATTGAAAGAGCAGTACCAACGGCAAGCAGCTGAAGCTGGAATTGCAGATAAAGTTGTTTTTACTGGAAGAGTTGATGATGTAGCAAATTACCTGTATAAATGTGCTATAGGTGTAATATGCTCAGATTCAGAGGGTAGCTCGAATGCCTTGCTGGAATACATGCTCAGTGGTTGTGCTGTGGTTGCAACTGCAACCGGCGGAACTGTTGAAGTCATAAATAATGAAGTTAACGGTTTATTGGTGCCACCGGGAAGTCCTTCGGCATTAGCTTCCGGGATTGGCAGGTTGCTTTCTACAACTAAGGTCAGGGTATCAATAGCATCAGAGGCACGCAGATTTGTTGAGCGAGAGTTTAATTGGGAGAAATGTATAATTTCTCACCAGGATTATTATATGGAGTTGCTGAAGAGATGAGTGTTGCTAAAACACTATTTATTGTAAGTAAAGCAGTATTGATTTACGTCTATATTGGCTATCCATTCTTGTGCCTGTTGTTGTCCAGACTGAAAAGAAATAAGTATAAAACTGATGACATAATTCCATCGGTCACAATTATAATTGCTGCTTACAACGAAGAAAATTGCATTGCTGAGACAGTTCAAAATAAATTGGAACTGGATTACCCATCAGACAAGCTGGAGATAATAGTAGTATCGGATGCTTCCAGTGATAATACCGATGCACTTGTAGCAGGGATAGCAGAACAGGACAGCAGGGTTATTTTTCTGAGACAACAAAACAGAAGAGGCAAAACAGCTGCTTTGAACACTGCAGCCGAGGTTGCAACAGGGGAAATTCTTGTTTTCAGTGATGCCAACTCAATTTACAACCAGTCAACTTTATTGAATCTGGTAAAACCTTTTGCCGATAGCTCTGTCGGATATGTTACCGGAAAAATGGTCTATAATGTCACTAAAAAATCAGCTTCAGGCGATGGCTGTTCCAGCTACATGAAATACGAAAATCGTTTACGTGAGATTGAAAGCAATTTTGGATCTGTTGTTGGCGTTGATGGTGGAATTGATGCTGTTCGTAAGCAGCTTTACACCGCAATGCCTGAGGATATGCAGCCAGATTTTGGGCTTCCGCTTTCAGTAATCGAGAATGGCAGGCGAGTTGTTTTTACACCGTTTGCACTGGTCAGCGAAAGTACTCTTGGCAATAGCTCTGAAGAATTTAGTATGCGAGTTCGAGTTATACTTCGTGCTTTGTGGGCAATCAAATCATTTAAGCATCTATTGAATCCATCCAAGTATGGCCTGTTTTCCTGGCAACTCTTTTCCCATAAAATACTACGTTATCTGGCACCTCTTTTTCTACTTGGCTGCCTGATTTCTTCTTTATTTATGTTCAACGATGGCACTTGGTGGGCAATCTGGTTTCCTGTTCAAGTTGCATTTTATCTACTGGCATTGGCAGGCTCCAGAATGTAGAAGGCAGTCAGTCCTCTTATCACATTCCCGCTTTATTTCACCTTGGTTAATCTTGCGTCTGCAGTTGCTTTGGTCAGCTTTCTCAAAGGGAAAAAGATGGTCATTTGGAAGCCACGAACCTGATTGGAATATTTTTGAGGATACCAAATTTCATCGTTGCAGCTGTAATTGAGCCTTTCTGGGATTTTTATGATCGTTCCTCGAGACTGAAAACTGTATCCAGGTTATCCAGGCAACAATTCTGTTCTGTTGAAGAACTGCAATTAAGGCGTGAAAAACTGTTGGGAAAATTGTTGAAACACGCTTATGAATCTTCATCTTTCTGGCATACAAGAATGGATTCCGCAAATATTGAATTGACCGACCAGATGACTATTGCAGATATCGTAGACATGCCATTACTGACAAAGGACGATGTACGAAGCGCTGGTCAATCCCTGCTCTCCTCAAAATACAAAACAGAAGAACTTACCAAGGCCAAAACTGGTGGCTCGACTGGAGTTGCATTGGAAGTCTGGTGTGACAAAATCGGTGTTGAAAAAAGGAATGGTGCCGCAATTCATGCCGATAA
>JABIBH010000403.1 GCA_018652925.1 bacterium
CATCGGTTGGACATGCATCAATACAGGCAGTGCATGTTCCACACATACTTTCGGGACCTGGCTCATGCTGTTTTGGAAAAGGTGAACCAAATAGTGGCTTTGGCACTTCGGCAAGGCCTGTTACTTCAATTTCCAGCAGAGCAACCCCAAGAAAAATCCCTGAACCAAGTTTGGGATTAATCAGCATTGTATTTTTACCAGTAAACCCAAGGCCGGCAAGCCAGGCATATTCTCTTTCCAGAAATGGTCCGGTATCAGTTACACAATGGGAGCTTGATTCTGAATCAAGTTCAGTTAAAACAGCTGAAGTTATCTGCCTAATGCCATTGAGAAGCGTGTAGTGGTAGTCATTGCCCCAGGCGTATCGGGAAACGTGCTTTAGCCAGGTACTGTTTCCATTCTCGGGCCAACCATTGGTGTAGCGTTGTCCAAAAACAATCAGGGTCTTAGCCCATTCCCATTTTCTGGTTGGATCGATTCTGTTTTTAGGATCTCTGGAAAGATATTCAAGGTCGCCATTCATGCCATCGTCAATCCACTGCAACCACTTCGAGCCATGCGGCAACAGATGTGGCAATGCAACTACTCCAGCCAGATCAATCTTCTGCTCTTCGCAGAGTGGAGTAATAATTTTCTGCAACTGTTTAGCAGAAATCTGCAAACTAGGCTCCCAGTCTTTTTACCGCTTCACAATAGTCTGTAATCAATCTATTAAATACTTCAGCCACTTTGGGAATATCTTTTATTTGTGCTGCAACCTGACCGATTTCCAATTCGCCCTCAACTACGTCACCATCGAACATACCACTTCTGGCTCTTCCTGTCCCAAGAATCTGTTCTAATTTTTGCCGATCTGCACCACCGAGTTCAGCTTCAGTAATCATATCTCTGAATTTATTTTGTAAGAGCCTGACTGGAATATGTTTTTTAAGAACCAGTTGAGTATCAGTGCCATCTACAACTGCCTGTTTATAATTCAAATGCCCCGATGATTCTTCTGTTACTGCAAAACGAGAACCGATCTGTACACCGGATGCACCTAGAGCGATCATCGCTGCCATCTGTGAACCTGTTGCAATACCGCCTGCTGAAATTACAGGAATGGATACTGCGTCTACACAAAGTTGAGTCAGAACCAATGAGGTCAACTCTTCCCTGCCGTTATGTCCACCAGCTTCAAAACCTTCGCATACTATAGCATCACATCCTGCATCTTCACATTTTACAGCCAACGCTGGTGATGCAACAACATGCACTAAAGTGCAGCCAGCTTCTTTCAGTTTATTTGCAACACGTTTGGGAGACCCGGCACTGGTAAAAAAGATTTTCACGTCTTCTTCAAGGGCAACTTCCAGACTTTCACCAGCCTGTTTGAACAGCAAAGGCAGATTGACACCAAATGGCTTGTCAGTCATTGATCTGACTTCACCAATTGCAGATCGTAGTTCTTCAGGCCGCATACTTCCGCTACCAAGCAAACCAAGTCCGCCTGCTTCTGACACAGCAGCAACAAGAACAGCGCCTGAATTGTAGACCATACCACCCTGGATTATCGGATATTTGATATTGAGCAGATTGCAGATTTTATTGTTATTCCACATGAATTCCTCCTGATGACAAAATAGCACACTTTTATTATTTCGGGAACAATTGAGATTGATACGAGTTCATAACTCCGGAGCCCTCCGACTCCAAGCGAGAAGTGTCATGAATAAATGTTTATTGTCTGTATTGGCTGTAGTTTTACTTCTGCCTGTTTCTGGAATCACTCAAGATTTTGCAACTCTAACTATGGATGACATTGAGTCTGGTACAATGGTTGCCAGAATCGACGGTCAGCCGAGTAAATACAACCCCTTGCCCAATCTGGACACAAAAGTAGATATCAAAATCGATGGAATGGTTGCATCGGTAACGGTAAACCAGATGTTTACAAATAATTCAGATAAACCAATTGAAGCAATTTATGTTTTCCCGTTGCCTAATGAAGCATCGGTTTATGAAATGAAAATGATAATTGGTAATCGGATTATTGAAGGAATTATTAAAGAACGACAGGAAGCTAAAAAGATTTACACAGAAGCAAAAGCTGCAGGTAAAAGAGCTAGTCTAACTGAACAAGAACGACCAAATATTTTCACCAACTCAGTTGCTAACATTATGCCTGGCGACAAAGTTATTGTCCGCTTGAAATATGTTGAAAAAGTTGATTATGAAGACGGCGTTTTCGGATTTAGATTCCCAACTACAATTGGTCCAAGGTATATTCCAGGAAATTCAATTGCAGGATATTCAGGAACTGGTTTCAGCTTTGATACTGACCAAGTACCAGATGCATCGAGAATTACCCCACCTGTTGCCAAGCCTGGAGAGCGCGCTGGAAATGATATCAGCATAAATATTGAATTAGATTCAGGTCTGCCACTAGAAAATATATCATGTTCATCACATAAAATAAACACAACTAAAAACGGTAAAAGTAAATACTCAATTAGTTTAAATAATGAGACATCAATTCCAAACTGTGATTTCATTTTTGAATATACTGTTGCCAAAAGTTCCAAACCTCAGGCTGCCTTATTTATGTCTCCAGATGGAGAAGACAATACTTTTATGCTAATGGCAGTACCGCCAACAATTAAAACCAACATTAAAAGACAAAACAAACAATTGATTCTTGTTCTTGATAGATCCGGTTCTATGAGTGGGGCCAGAATGGAACAAGCTAAGCAAGGCGTTTTGAATGCAATCAACAGGCTGCATCGTGATGATTATTTTAATATTATAGAGTTCGATGATGCGCATACAAAGTTTAATAATTATTCAGTTCAAGCTACCAAAGATAATGTACAAAGAGCGTCACAATGGGTGCGTAGAATTGATGCTCGTGGTGGAACTGAGATGCAACCAGCCTTGAAAAAAGCATTGCTACTGCCACCAATAAATGGCCTTATGAAAATTGTAACTCTTATTACAGACGGATATGTTGGAAATGAAAATTCACTTTATAAACTTATCCACAATGACCTTGGTAATGCAAGACTATTTACAGTTTCCCTTGGCTCTGCGCCTAACAGCGCACTACTGGAAAAAATCAGCACTCAAGGACGAGGATCATTTGTCTACATCGGCAGTACCAATGATGTCTCTTCGAAAATGGATAAGCTATTTTCATATCTTGAAAATCCAGCTCTTACAGATTTGCAGTTCAGCTGTATCGCCACAAAAGATATCATGCCCAATCCAATACCGGATTTATTTGCGACCCAACCAGTTGTGGTATTCGGGAAACTAACTAACAAAAATATCAAAACAGCAACTTTGACTGGAAAGATTGGAACAGATTTCTTTAAACAAGACATTGTAATTGATCCAAGAGCTGGTTCAATTAGCGAAGGAATCACAAAGATGTGGGCTCATGAAAAACTGAAAATGATGACTAATGATTTTGATCTTGGTGTTGAAGACTTGCGACAACAGATTATTGATACTTCAATTAAATACAGTGTTCTTACTGAGTTAACAGCATTTGTTGCTGTTGAGGATATCATTGTCAATCCTGATGGAAATCCTGTTGAGGCAATTATTCCAAATGAGCTTCCAAAAGATATGGATTATGAAACATTTTTTGGAATGAAGCATCTAAAAGCAACTGAAGTAAACCCACCTGACCCTTCAAAACCGGTTATGCCTGAAACAGCTTCACCAATTGGCAACTTGTTGCTCACTGGGCTATTACTTGTAATCGGTGGTGCAATTATTTTAAAGAGAAGCAGGTTTTATCATGAGACGAATTAAAGTTATTGGAATATCTACTTTAATTACTGGGCTATTATTTCTGACAGTAACATCGATTAGAATTGTTAACAATAAGCGAGCGTTAACCTCTGCAACAAAATGTTGGGAGTCAGGATTAGTCATTTATGACAACCATGAACTTGTGGGAAGATTACTAATTCCTGGAGTAGAGATCGATACAATTATACTTGGTGATGACAGTAACTCCGCTCTTGAGATTGGCCCTGTTCTTGTAACAGGGTCAGTCCCTCCTGGTAAAAACGGAAACCTGATTCTTGCAGGTCACAGAGATACTGTTTTTCGCAATTTGGCGATGGTCGAAACTGGCGACACGATAAAAGTTGAAACTTTGAAAAAGGATATGACTTACGTTGTGACTAGCAGAAATATTATTGATCCAGAAGATGTGCGTCTGCTTGAACCAACTAATACAAACTGCATCACTCTGGTAACTTGCTTTCCATTTACTTATATAGGCACTGCTCATCAAAGGTATATTATTAGAGGCATTAGTTTATGATTTTGCGGCCAACATTCCCAACCACGCAGCTATCAAACCTAAACCAACAGAAAGCAAAATATTCAATAGTGCTTTAATTTCCTGGCCGTCACGCATTAAAGAAACTGTATCAAAACCGAAAGTTGAGAAGGTTGTAAAAGAGCCAAGCAGACCAACAATGACCGCAATCCTAATTGTAGGACTAGCAAACTTTTCAAGCCCAACTGACGCTATAAAACCTAGTAAAAAACAACCGATGATATTTACAACTAGCGTTCCTCCAGGAAATCCGCTCGGGAAAAAGCGTTGTATAAAACTAGTAAGTCCATACCTGGATATTGCGCCTATCGCTCCAGCAATTGCTATGGCTAAAACCTTATTAATCATTGCTAACCTCCGGCACTTTGATTTGCAGACAAACAAAGAAACCGATAAATGCTATCGCTCCTGCAAGCAGGAACACCCATTTAAATCCATACTCCTGCCACAACCAGCCTGACAAAATTGGCAAGGACATTGAAACAACGTGATCGATGGTTATGCCAAGTGAAATCGTTGGAGTAAGCTCAGAAGGATCGTCTATTATTTTTTTCAGGTAAGTAGTTCTGGCAATACGCAATGCAAACAGAACTGAATCGAAAATGTAAGCAAAATAGAGAACACGCAAAGCCCATGGGGCTGGAAACAGATCGCCAGCAAAAGCATATGTCAGACAAATTAAAAGGAGTAACAGTTCATCCGCTGCCAATACTTTTCGCTCGCCAAGTTTGTCGATAATATCGCCGAGCAATGGTCTTAAAACTACACCTAAAGCTGCTGCAATAAAATATAGCATCGCGATTTTAGAAACTGGTACGCCATACATCTTGACCAGCACCCAGACACCAAAAGCGAGGAAAATCTGTTTTCGAACTCCGAACAATGCACTGATTGCGTAAAATAATCCGTACTTCTTTTTGAATACAAATCTACGAGATGGCTTACTGGCATGACCGATCTTCAAACTGAAATAGCTGAGCCCTGCAAATAGTGCTGACACTCCAGCAATCAAGTAAAACAGATCGTATCTTGGGCCGGTAATTTTTGCCAGCAACCAGACAGCACCAACACCTGCAATAACACCAACATTGCGTGCGCCACCAAGCTGACCAAGTCTTCTACCCTCGCCCCCGCGTTTTGCGATATGCAAACCGAGCGGACCTTCAACAACAAAAATTATATGATCACCCAGACTCCAGATGACGATAAACATAATGAGCATAGTGGTATCGTCAGCAACAAATCCAAGCCCAATTGCGCCAAGACAGGTAAGTATCATTGCCAAAGCAGCAATTCTGGACTCGCGCAGAAAACTGAGCAAAATGGCCGATACAAATATGATTAAAAAACCAGGAAGTTCTCGCGGAAATTCAAGCCAACCACGAGCGACGGCTGTCAGACTGTGAATATCGGATAAATAATTATTGAGGGTTGCCTGAAAAATTCCACCAGCAGCACCAAAAAATAGAGTTGCTGTCAGTAACAAACGGAAATCACGACTGATGTTTCCAAGTTTTCCAGGCAGTTTCACAGGTTAGCCCTGCTTTCCATAATTAGGTGCTTCCTTTGTAATATGAACATCATGAGGATGACTTTCACGTAAACCGGCACCAGTAATTCTGACAAGCTTTGAATTAGTTTGCAATTCAGAAATTGTCTGACAACCACAGTAACCCATGCCACTTCTTAATCCGCCAACAATCTGAAACAGAATATCCTTGAGCATACCTTTGTATGGAACTCTGCCTTCAATACCTTCAGGAACAAGTTTCTCAGGGTCGCTAACAGCATCCTGAAAATACCTGTCTTTACTTCCAGCTTCCATTGCAGCAATTGATCCCATACCTCTGTAACTTTTGTAAACCCTGCCTTCGTACAGAATCTTTTCGCCTGGAGACTCTTCAGTCCCAGCAAACATTGAACCAATCATACAAGTACTGGCACCAACAGCGATTGCTTTAACAACATCACCTGAGTACTTGATTCCACCATCGGAAACGATTGGAATACCAGCAGGACCAGCAACAGAATAAACATCGGCAAGTGCTGTAATCTGAGGGACTCCAAC
>JABIBH010000404.1 GCA_018652925.1 bacterium
ACATTATAATAATCTGCGATCTCATTGAAGGCGCGTAATTCTCGAGCTTCCGTTCTCTGCCCATAATTCAAATGCAAAAGTGCAACATCATGAGTTCTGATTACTTCAGCCAAACAGACACAGGAATCCAGCCCACCACTGAAAAGAACAACTGCTTTAGGCTTTGACATCTATACACCCCTGTCCATTTCCGGCCAGATTACTTTGTGAAGTTGAATCTGATATCTGACATTTAATTTGTCTTCAACAATCCAGTCTGCAAGTTTGCGTGCTGACAAATCGTCCTGAACTGGTGAGAATACGGTTACCGGTTCTGCCGGCAACCTGCCTGATTCAACAAGTGCTTTTGACCACAAGTAATCTTCTCTGCTCTGACAAACAAATTTCAACTCATCATCTTTACCCAGCTTTGCTATTTCATCAAAATCGATTTCTGACTCATCTATGCCGCTATCCGGAGTTTTAATATCAACAATCCTTGAAACGCCTGCAGGTACTTCCGACAATGGAATCGTGCCTGTTGTTCCGCTGGTTTCAAGCAAAACAGAGAAACCTGCCTCCAGTAACTGTTCCAACAACTCTATTGTGTCACTTTGCAGAAGTGGTTCACCACCAGTTACTAAAACAGTGGAACATCCCTGGCCAACAGTTGTTTGAATTATTTCCTGAATACTTTGGCTGGATCCACCTTCAAAGGCGTAGTCAGAATCGCACCATACGCATCGACGATGGCAGCCGGTTAACCGGATAATTGTACACAGAAAACCAGATGAACTGGATTCTCCGAGCAAAGTAGAATATATTTCGGTCACATTTAACAAAACTGTCTCCCGGGGGTTGGCATTTCATAGATTCGTGTTATCATCCCCGTTCAATTATAACCTGACAAGGAGTTCCACTTGCGAAATATAATGCACACAAGGCTAACTGCCAACATGCTGCTGATAATTTTAGTTCTTATTGTTGGCTGCAATAATGAAGCAACAACCGAGCAAAGTCCTCAACCAGACAATGTTGCCAAGGTTTTCAATAATATCGATGATTCTGCTGTGACAACCTGGTTCTCCCTTGGCGACAAATTCGCTTCTGGTGAAGAAGCGTCGCTGGAAGATTTTGCATCATTACTTGAATTACCAGCCTACAAACATTACTCAAACTCCAACAAGGGTTCAATTAACAACCATGTGATTTCCAATATCACCAAGTATATCTTTCAACCAGATGAGGTGAAAGATTCACGTGGTAGAAAACATTCTCCTAAAAGAACTGATCTGATCGAAAATTTCAAATATATCAAATCCCATCGGGAACAGATAACCAACTTGCCTGAACAATGGAGTGATAAAGAGTACTCTAAACAAATTCATGACTTGTTGAAAAAATACCTTCCAGCAAATCTTGTCCCAAATCAAATTGAATTACATCTGATGGTTTGTGAACTAAATATCAGTTATGGTGGTGGCTCAATAGTAAGTATCGATGCAGGCCTTGCTTTGGCTACCCCTGAAGACAAGATAGTCAACATGGCCGCTGCCCACTGTTACAGAGTCCTGAGGCCTCTTGAGTTCAAGCCGTATGAAGCTACTACTGGGAAATCTGCTCTGCGACAAACATTCAGCCAGATTCGCATTGAAGCAATTGTGTCAGTTATTGAAGACTACCCTAATATCTATTTTGATTACGAACACCCGCTTCTAAGTAAAGAAGATAAAACCAGAAACAATTATTTTACAACTGCACAGTTTAACATTTCCAGAATAAACGGTATGCTTAAACAGCTTTTCATTTCCAGAGACTCGATTGATGAAAAAGGAGCCACAATTGATGACCTGCTACGTTACAGCAGAAGTTATCAGGGCACTGGCTATGCTATGGCAATGTTGATTATCGATCAACTTGGTCAGGACAGATTGATTTCGAGCGCAGCCAGCAACACTCTTTTCTTTCAGGCATATCAAGAGGCTGCTTTGACTGGCAAAGCAACTGGTGATCTCGCTAAATTGCATCCATTTGATGAAGAGGTTCTTGCTGATCTGTTAACTATTTTCCCTACAAAATAAAAAATGGGGTGTCCGTAACTGGACACCCCAATACAAGCCTTCAATTATTTAGCCCAGCGATACTCCGGTAACAAGTCTACAGGAACACCATCCAACTGCGCCAATCCAGCAGCCAGGCAATCAGGCATAACACTGTATTTGTCACTGAATTCTTTGGCTGCATCGTAGTTGCCTTCAGCCTGAATAGTCAGAATCTCAGCAACAAGCTCGTTCAAAGCTGCAGGAAATGCATCGACATCAATACTGAACAAGCCATCCTCAACAGAAATAACTTTGCGTTCCAACAAGTAGTTGAACTGAATTGCATTGGCACTACCATGAGCCTCGGCTATTCCAAAGCGAACAGAGCGGAACAGTCCTGCAAGAAAAGTCACTGCCTGTTGTCTGTAAATTGATTCCGGAAAATGTCCCTTTGGTTGTAACTTGAAAATACACCATGGGCCCATTGCATCAGCTTTTGTCTCTTCAATCGCACTATAGAGCTCCTTAAGCTCAAATCTTACTTCAGTTTTCCTGCCATCGACTTCAATAATTCCAGGTCCCAGTCCATGACTCATTTCATGAAAAAGAGTGTGCATAAAGAAGGATTCAGCAGCAATATCTGCAGCCTGATCAGGAACCAGAAGTTTTGCAGCGATTGGAGTCAAAATATGCTCGAATTTTGAATTCATCACATTACGCAGCAACACCTTTTTGCTTCCTTTTGCCTCTCGAACTCGTTCATCGTTTGGAAGATTGAAAGCAATTGTCTGAACAGCAGTTCGCGTATCTCCAGCAGTATAAACTTCATCGACAACTCTGATTGGTGACTCAGTGCCACGATTCATATTTTTGTATTCATCCAGAATTGGCAACTCAGATTCAAACCAGGGTAACTCGTTTTTGTATTTGCTCAGTTTAGCAGATTCAACTGGATCCACAATTGTAACAAAAGACTCAAATGCAGCCTTATAACCAAACAGTCCATCTTCATATGTTTCATAAGGACCAATTGTTACCTCTACAGTGCTATCGATATCCATCCACAGCATATCACTTTCATAATAGTCATCAGTGAGAAATGACTCTGCGCGGGAACGCAGGAATGCTGCCAGAGAATCATTGTTCGACAAATCAGCTGCTTCGTTAAGTAGTTTTGCTGCAGAATTCAGCCTTTCCGCAAAAAACTTGGAATATGGAATTGCAATCAAACTGCCATGTTCATCTCTTCTAATCATTGTGAACAAGCCATCAAATCCGTTACTTGGATCACGAATTAAATCTTTTTCTGCCTCAGTTAAATCCTGAGGGTAATAATTAGCTCCTTCAGGATGTTGCCGCTCGCTATAAAAAGGTTCGAAATGATATCTACGATCCCACGGCCCCACATTGATTTCAAAATATTTCAAAGTGGCATCAGATTCATTACTGACAATCTCGTTCCTGATTTCAGAATAATCAGGGCATGCTTGAGTAATAAAAATAGAGTGCATGATTTTACTCGCTTCAACCAACTTTTCCAGAACTACCTGGTCTGATTGGCTGAGATTATCTACATCACCTGTAATTGTCGTAGGTGCATACTCGCTGACACGTTTCTCTATTTCAGTAGTTGTTTCTGTACAACCACTGAACATAAATAAAACAGTTACCAGAAATACTGATAGTACAGTTGAGATCGATTTTGGCATGGCGCCTCCCCTTTTTGGATTATTGATTAAATACAATTTAGCACCATATACGTACAATATTCCACAAAAAAAAAGAGACCGGATTTACCGGCCTCTTTTTTACGAGCTCACGCTGCAGATGATCTAGCGGAACAAGTTCTTGACTTCACCAAAGCTGGCAGAATCATTTGAAACATCAGCACCAAGAGTAGCACCAAGTCCGTCAGCATTAAACACTACACCAGTGTGATCTGCATAGATGACATTCTGGTAATCTGGGTGATTAATAATATTAATATTAGTAACCTCACCAGCATTAACTTGCATCAGAGTCAAAGTAGCTACAACAGCTGGAACACCATAGTAACCAACAACTGGTTCAGTCATACCAAGTTCAACACCAGTCATTGGCTCACCAATTTGAAGCCCTGCTGGGTAAACCGTGTTCAGTAACATATGATGAGGATCCATAGTCATTTGGAATGCAGCTCCTGCAATCATACTTTCAGCAAATACGATTACATAAGCTTCAACAACAAAATCATCACTTACTAAATAATTGCTGGTTCCATCAGTGTCAAAATAGACACCAATTGAATCTGCTTGAACTAGAACAGGCATTACTACAATCATTGCAGCAACAAATAAAAACAGCTTTTTCATCGGTTCCCCCCGAAGTTGCATGTTTACGATAGTTGATCGTCTATAGCGACGAAGTTAGCTTGCGAAGCATTATATCATATACTCAATAGGTTTATCAAGGGCTAATACATCAAAATAGCAACTAATTATCGTTTATATATATTTATTTTGACCATATATGATATATCGGCATATAAAACACCAAAATCTCATGATGGATTTATGTTATAAAAACAAAAAACCCGACACTCAAAAAAGTGGCAGGCTTTTATCTGATGGCGGGAGCGACGAGACTCGAACTCGCGACCTCCGGCTTGACAGGCCGGCGTTCTAACCAGACTGAACTACGCCCCCGCAGTATCAGAAGCGCAGAATATAGTAACCTCAAGTTCCGGTGTCAACCTGACACACAACATTTTACCCCTTATTTCCATGCCTGTTCTATTGAAGACCCTGGGTAATAGTGCTTTAGAATCTTTTTATAGGATGTTCCATTAGCGGCCATTCCCAAAGCTCCAGTCTGACACATACCAATACCATGACCAAAACCTCTACCTTTTAATGTCACCTGGTCAGGCCTGCCTTCTGCATCCCGACTTAAATGGACATCAAACCACGCACTCTTCAAGATAGAAAATCTGCCGCTTGGTGGAGCAAGGACCCATCGTGTTCTGTCACCACATACAATATACTTGCCGGCATCTGTAACAACAGCCAGCTTCGCAACACGCCCTGAAGCAGTTCGTGATTGAATAGATATGTTCTTCAATCTACCAGGTGTCATTGGATCAGAACCAGGCGATGCCGGGATAAAATATTTTCCAGCCCATTTTTTGCGTAATTCTGAAGCCTCCAACCACTCAATATATTCTGGAAGAGTAATCAATAAAGTTTGATCGATCTCCCCGCCATTAAACACAGTTTCCCATTTTGAATATTTTGATGCTGAACAGTGATAATTCCCTGCGGGACCATCTGGATGTGATACCAGATAAGGCTTGGACTCTTTTGCCCAAACCTGATTGATGTTACTGGTTTTCCCTCCACATGTTGAGCAGTAGTATGCTTCGACGATTTGCCCACCACTTCGCAAAATCATTCCTGCAGTATTGGATATTGCTTTGTCGCATAACTGGTCCAATCCGCTATGACCGCGGTAAACTTGATCTCTGACATCGGCCCACATATCAAAACCAAGCACTTCGCGGTTTTTCAAATTGGCGATGCTATAAGTTCTTGCAGCAACAGACTGAGCTTCAAGTGCAGCCATACCAATAAGCCCTGGCCTGCCAATTTCCCAAGGAACAACACCTCTGAGATATTGTTCAAGTTCAACAATATTGATTAGTGTAAGACCCTGTCCACGCTTCTGAATCAAGAACTCACCCGGATAAGGCGTTTCATCCCAAATCAAATTACCGACAGGGTTAAGTGGCATAATAATCAGACCAGTAGCATTAAACCCAGAGTCAGATCCACTCTTCCAGGCTACACCAGAATCAGTGAGATTTAACTCAACACTTCCCGAAACAGTGCAAATCTGCGACCGATTGTTCATTGCCAATAAAAGGGCATCCTGCTTGACTTCAATGACCACTTTCATTCTATTCTGAACCAGGCCAATTCTTAACAATTCTGGTGCAGCTAACGAATAATTCACAGCTGAAGGTTTAGAAGGTTCACCACGATGCCTGGCAGCACAACCACTTAAAACTATTATCAATAAAATTGAAATCCAATATCGCATTGCTACCCCTGGACCGGTGGCCATAATGCACCAGCAATTGTGTCAAATTTAGCGCCGGTAACAGCCCGCAAACCTGCAGGAATACCTCTGAACCATAGATGTCCCAAAAGAGCAAAATCAACTGCTTCTCTGCTATCGACAGTAACTTTGCTTTCATGGAGATCATCAATACTGAACAGTGGCATCTGCAAGTGGGCACTTAGTCTGGAAATCAGCAACTTATTATGCCAGCCACCACCAGAAACATATATCTTATCAGCATCCTTTTCATTCAAAATCACTGAGATATGCAATGCTGTTGCTTCTGTTGCAGCTGCCAGCATATCGGCAAGATCAGAACGTTCCGGTTTCCAAAGTGACAGCAACTGTGCACCAACAGCATCTTTGTGCAGACTGGATCCATCTACTGCAGCTTCAATCAATACCAGCAAGCTCTGAACATCCCCTGGATTAATTGAACCACTGGTACCAACAGTACCACCAGCATCATACCTGGATTGATTATTCTGTTGCCAAATTCCATCGAGCAACGCATTCGCTGGTCCGATATCAAAAGCCTCCACGCCGGAGCTTGTCAGCAGTGTAGCATTGGCCACGCCACCTAGATTCAGAATAATTACCGGCGATGGGCCGCTTCTCAACAGTTGATCACATATTGGAAGTATCGGCGCACCCTGTCCCCCGGCCGAAACATCGGCCAAACGTAGATTACCCACAGTCCAAAGACCTGTCCTATTGGCAATAGTTGCAGGATTACCAAGCTGCATAGTTCCAAGGTTGCCCAGGTGAGCAACTGTTTGCCCATGGGTTACAACATAGTCAGGAACTGTTGGATATTTTTGAATCATCTGAGCCACAGCATCAGCAAAACAGTTGGAGAGTTGGTGTTCAAGATTTGCAAGATCAGATGCAGACACTGGTTCCCCAGCAGATACTTTCAATAATTGTTCTCTGATTGCTTCAGGATATTCGTAACAAATGAAACCGGATTCTTCGACTTTATAATCAAGATTATTCCAACTGAACTTTACTATCGCTACATCAATTCCATCACAGCTTGTGCCACTGGATACCCCCACACCAACAACACTACCTTCATCAGGAACCTGGTTGAGATGCTCTGGCAGATTTTTCATTCCAATGTCTCCAGAACTTTTCGCAGATGACCACTACAAGCAGCCAGTTCCTTTTCTGCTTCTGCCAGACCGATATTTTTCCGCAACATCACTACAGCTGTTTTTACATTTCCAAACGATTTTTCAAGCGCAGTTTTTGCATCGATGTATTCTACATCTCCAAGACTCATTACCAGTTGAGTTGCTCTTTCTTCAAGCTTGGCACTGGTCATTTTCATATCGACCATCAGATTTCCAAAAACTTTACCCGACAGCACCATTACCGTTGTTGAAAACATTGTCAGCATCATCTTCTGAGCAAGTGCTGCTTTCATTCTGGTAGAGCCTGTAATTGCTTCAGAACCGGTCTCGGCCACAATTAGATGATCCAGCCATGACATCGGATTGACTGGTTGATTGCACACCAAATAACCGGTAAGAGCTCCTCTGGAATGAGCTTCCTGCAGTCCCGCAATTGCAAAAGGAGTCCTGAAACTTGCACTGATTCCAATCACAGAATCTTTGCCGCAAACATCAAGCTGCTTGACAGCATTCACTGCATCTTCAGGTTTATCTTCAGCGCCTTCTCGGGACAAAAACACCGATTCCTTGCCGCCAGCAATAACGCCAACAGCTCTTTCGGGATCCGTTGAATAAGTAGGAGGTAATTCTGCTGCATCAAGCACTCCAAGTCTACCACTTGTCCCAGCACCAACATAAATAATCCGCCCACCACTTTGCCATCGATCAGCAACATCTGAGGCCAACTCTGACAATGCGGGAATAATTGAATTAACGGCATCAAATGCCACTCTGTCCTGCAAGTGAATCAACTTCATAATTGACTCTGAATCAACCAGGTCGATTTCTTCAGTCGCTTCATTAGACTGTTCTGTTGTCAACGATTGCAACAACTTATGCAATTCCTGACTCAATGCATCACCACCAGTTTTTGCATTTCGCTGGCTACACCATTGAAAAGTTCCGCTCGATAGAGGTAAACTCCATTGGCAATTGCATCACCTTTGCTATCACGACCGTCCCACGAAATCACAACAGATTCAGCATCGTTTCCTGGAGCTGAAAATGACAATGCTGCAATTTGATTACCAGCTACATCCCAGACAACAATTCTGCCATCTGCTGACAGATCGGCGGAGTGAAATACAAATCTTGTAGTACCTGATGTTGGGTTTGGGAATGCGCCAATTCCTGGAAGAACTGACGGATTATTATTATCAAAATATTCAATAATCATCTCAGTAGCATAGCCATCAATCGACAAAATCACTGACCGGTCATTTGCTTCAGCCAGCAAAGGAAGTTCAACATCAAAGTTGAACTCCACTGTATGACCATCAACTCTCGTAATGTTATCGTTACTCAACAACAAGTTTTGGCCTGTGAGTTGAAACTCGGCATCTTCAGAAACCCAGGCAGCAACAGTAGCCTGACCGTTGAAATCCAGAACGGATCCTTCAGGTATTGAAAACCCTTCCGGGTCAAATTGCTCACCAGCAAGTGTCAGATAGTGAGATACAGGAAAACTCAACGTAAATGTTGAGTGCTCAAAACTATCTGCAGCATCTGCACTGTCGTATACATCAATAATAACTTCATGGTCATATGGTTTTACTGGCAGATTAAATTCCCAGGTCCTTATCTGATCGCTTTGGCTACTGACTGTGAAGTGACCATTGGTTGTACCAAACACTGCGTCGTGGAAAATAGTATCAGGTGTAGTCTCAATCATATATTCAGACAGGTCTTCACCCTGAGAATCAGAGATGTAAATCCTGTCAACTCCAGCCTCATCTGCTGCAACTAGTTCTAGAGTAATCTCATTCGATTGATCAACAGAAATCTGCTGACCATCATTTAACGGCTGGCCATCCTGGGTGACATACAAATCTGGTGAACCACAATCAACGATCATCAAAGGATCACCAAGCAGACAAAATTGAGCTATCAATTTCCGATAATTTGAATACGTAGGATGAAGCGCAATGAATTCAGCATCAGATGCTTGCAACAGTTGGCCAAGCATCCACTTACTACTTTGTCCTGCACTTTTAGGAGGTTTGTTCATCCATATATCCGTCAATACCCTGCTATAAGCACCATTCGACCCTGAAAATTCATACCCACTGCTTGCATAAGTAGCTACAGCCCCACTGCCATCTAGGAACAGCATTTTCTCTGCAAGTGAAGGCAGACCAGTAGTCATATCGGCAGCATCTTTTGCCCAGGTACTTATATGACATCCAAAACCAAAGAATATCCATGGCTTGTTATTGTTATTCATATCCGAAGTATCAACCCTGATTCTTGCTACAGGTGTATCCTGAATTATATACTCATGGGCCAATACATAATCGTTTGCATGTCCCTGGTATCGGAATACCGATGCTCCTGCATCAATACGATCAAACAAACCAGAGTACACATATTGGTAAGTATAATCCCGGAAATCCGATGCATCTCTGACTAGCGAACCTGGTGGATCCACAAGTGGTCCTAAAGTATCTTCCATGAAGACTCTAACCGAATCCAGCTTACTTCCTGCAACATATGACCATTGCTGAGCTGCATATCTTTCTTCCTCTTCAAAAACATCTTCAGATTCAATGTAAAAAGTGTCTGAAGAATAGTCACCATAACCGCTTGACCAGGCATCGTCTGCCAGAAACAAGCCTCTCTTCTTCCAGGCAGCATCCGAAGGTGCAGTCTCAAAAGCAATTACCTTATCAGTCATTGTTGTCAACTGGTCAGGTGAATTACAAGGGAATCTGCCAATTAGTATCTCTGCAGGAGAGCCTGTATCATATGGGAAATTTTCACCAGGCTCTGCAACAACAAACCATTTATCTGATGGTAGCATCTCGTTAGAATATGAACCATGAGTCCAGCAATGCCATCGAGATGGAACCCAGTCTCGTAAGTTAGTGTCACCCAAAGACCTGACGTTTTCATTGGCATCACCAACCAGTTGCACAGCCCAGGCACCATTTTGATTTTTTGCGAATTGAATTGCTCGCCTGATTGCTTCAGGAGTTTTAACACCACCACTAAACCAATCATAAACAGAATGAACATCCATAACCTGAATTACAAGATCTCCTCCTGACATATCGATTCTGTGTTGCACCCAAGGCTCAAGAGCAGTAGAAAAGTTCGGATGTGTAATTACAAAAAGATCTACTTCAGATGGAAATAGAGTTGGGTCTACAGGGTTTTCAATTACGCTGGCCCTGTTATATGAAAACGGGAAAATTGCGTTAGCAGGATCACCGCCAACAACATAATATACTGATGATTCGCCACCCTGATTATCAGCATTTATTGAAACTTTGAAATTGTCTCCATCAGGTAAGATGTTACTTGTGTCAAGTTCAACATTAATTGGATTATGTGGATCAGTCAGTTCAAACAAGGAAATTCGGTCATTCACAAAGCCAGTTAATTCAACAGGAACAATACCAACTTCAGTTCCGCAGTTGAAATCAAGTCTGTCACCAATTACCTCAAACCTGGCATCATATTCAACTGTGAATTTATTAAGATAAGCTGAAATCGAATTGATACCTAAGCGGTTACACTTCAGCCTTAATCCCGAGACTAATAAATCAGATGAGAGCACAGCTCCTGAATCATATTGAGTGCCCGATTGGACAACATTTCTGGTACTCAAAGGAGTGCCTTCACTCCCATCACCAAACCAAATTTCAATTTGTCGAGGCGTGCTGGCAAATGAAAACAGCTCTGCAGTCAACCTGACATTCCCAACACTTTCTACAGGATTATACACAGGAATAGACACATTGACCTCTGAATCAGATCTGGCATTCCACCTGTTTCTGTCTACATTCCGATTATAAGGTCGGTATGCGTATGCATTATCCTCGTGCATTAATTCAACTCGACGGTAACTTGCAAGAGGATCTCCTGTTGCAGAGTTTAGCGAAACGTTCTCCATCCTTGCCCATGATTCATCAGGATCAGAAGCTGACAGATAATAAATATTACCGCTGTTGACTGGGTCACTTGTTGTGGGGTTGTAAGTTTCCAGAGGATCTCCTGCATCGGGATCATCACGAAGCCTCAGCCCAAAAAACACAAAATAGTCGTCACCATCAAATGCATTTCCATCGCCAACCATTTTTATCGGTACTTCAATTTCAGTATAACTTTCTGGAGTTGCTTCATTGTATCTTCGCTGATATAACCTGATCTGGTTTTCCATCAATCCAGGGACATCAAGCAATCCATAGTTTTTCAAGCTACTTGCTGTAACACGATGCAATCTGCTGTCTGTAACTGGAAGCCTTACTTCAGGAGCCAGAAGATTTCTGCTTGAATAACCTGTTGGGACTCTTGCAGTTGACAATCCTGACTGATCAAGCAGTTCAGGGTTGATGAACATCGATGAGAATTGTGCATCTCCCGATGTAGAATATGATTCGTCTGCTAGGTTTGACTCTTTGAATCTTATCTCATAAACGCCAGATACAAGTTTTGCTCTTGCATATCCATCAACCGACACATCAAGTGGAACAATTGTAAGTGGCTGAATCAATCGGCCACGCCATTTGACCGGTTCACCTAACTTGACTCCCGATACAAGACTTTGGCCTTTTCTTGTTGATGGCTCAAAGAGCATTCCATTAACAGGCAGTTCTCCTGGCAACAATAATTCCTGCCCAAGCCAGTTTTCCCCATCCCCACCTTCTCTCATGACTGGGGTTGCATTGGGAGTGACCAGAAATCTATGAACAGGTTTCCAGGTAGAACTTACTTCTGTAAGTATTGCTTTCTTGCCATCAGGGATAACAATCCATCGACCGGCTACTGGTAACGATGGTTCTTTAGGCAAACCACCCGGAACAAAACCACTGATTGAAGGCTTATTGAGGACAATCCCGTTTTTGCTACTTTGGTCCCATTCAATTTCCGGGGCAGTAACAACTAACCGTAGTAATTCATTACTGGATTCAGTAACAACAACCTGGGCTGTCAATCCAGAAGCAACAAAAATGGTGAGGAATAGTATTGAAAAGATTATCCGCGACATTGAGTAAAACCCCTTGAAC
>JABIBH010000405.1 GCA_018652925.1 bacterium
AAGGCCCCAATTATTCAACAGTTTCTGCATGTGCATCTGGTGGACATGCAATCGGTGTTTCATATCAGCACATTGCAAGTGGTGATGCTGATATTATGATTGCTGGAGGTGCAGAAGCAAGCGTCTGTCCAATGGCACTTGCTGGTTTTAGTTCCCTGAAAGCACTTTCTTCAAATAATGATAATCCCTCAAAGGCCAGCCGACCATTTGACAAAGATCGCGATGGATTCGTTTTGGGCGAAGGTGCCGGAGTGGTCGTTCTTGTAGATATGGACAGAGCTGTTGCCAGGGGAGCAACAATAATTGCTGAATTTGCTGGCTTTGGAATGACTGGCGATGCTTATCATATGACACAGCCAGATAATTCAGGTACTGGAGCATTTAATGCGATGAAGCGTGCTATGGAAATGGGCGGTATCAAACCTGAAGACGTTGGATATATCAATGCTCATGGTACTTCCACCCATTTTAATGACAAGATTGAGTCAGGTGCTATTCGTAGATTGTTTGGATCACATGCTGATGATTTGGCAGTGAGTTCTACAAAATCGATGATGGGGCATTTGCTTGGTGCAGCTGGCGGAGTAGAATGCGGTGTGATCGCTCTTGCGTTGCAAAAAGGTATTTTGCCACCGACAATCAATTATGAAACTCCAGATCCGGAATGTGACCTTTTTTATTGTCCCAATGAGGCTGTAAAAAAACAGGTAACGGCTGCTCTATCAAATTCATTCGGCTTTGGTGGACACAATGTAAGTCTTGCCGTTAAGGCATGGAAAGAGTAACAAGAAGTAGGGATGTAAATTGTATATTGGCAGAAAGCTAAAAAAATTGCTGGGTCTTCAGGAGCAATTACAAGAGGCTCCAGACGCCAGATTGAGTTCCACATTGGATAAAGTTGAACAGATTCTTTCCTACCAGTTTTCAGACAGAAAATTTCTTGAACAAGCTTTAGTGCACAGGTCACATCTCCACGCACTTGGTGCCACAAGAACTGAATCAAATGAACGTCTCGAATTCCTGGGTGATTCTGTTCTGGGCTTGATTGTTAACGAATATCTTTACAAACAGTTTCCTAACAAGGAAGAGGGCGATTTAACTAAAATGAAATCATTGCTTGTCTGTGGGGCAAGCTTGGCTTCAGTAGGCCGCTCGTTAAATCTCGGTAAATACATTACAATGAGTCATGGTGAAGCCACTACCGGCGGCAGAGAGCGATCAAGTATTCTTGCTGATACTGTGGAGGCTCTGTTAGGTGCAGTTTATTTGGATAGTGGAATATCAGCAGCAACCGATGTTGTCTTTCATCTGATATTATCAAAAGTCGATTCCTTTCTTGATGATGACAATCTCACCAACAGCAAAAGCAAGTTACAGGAAATTCTTCAGGCGAAATATAAAACACCACCTCTGTATCGATTGATTGAAGCCACAGGGCCAGACCATGAAAGAGAGTTTACGATACAGGTTAGTTTTAATAAGATTATATTGGGTGTTGGTGTTGCCGGTAATAAAAAAGATGCGGAACAAATAGCTGCCGCAAAAGCTTTAACGAAACTAGAGAAGAACCCTGATATCTTGCATGAGGAGCTAACAGATTAATACTGGCATAAATATACTCAGGGCGATCATAGCGTTCCTTTTATTTTCTTTTTTATCGTATGCCGATCTATTTGCCAGCACTTTTGAGATATCACAAACAAATTCTAATACCGATGCAGAAGAGCTGGCTACATTTGGAAGTTCAACTCTTTTTATAATGGCTCTTAGTGAGGTTAATCAGGGAAACCTCAATTCCGCCGATGAATTATTCATGCAGTCGTTTGTCTCTGGTTCCTATAATATTGAGCTGCTCAAAATCTATGTTGATGCCTTGGTTAGTGCTGGATTTCCAGAACATGTTCCTGCTCTGATGTCTCCGTTTATTGAGATTGGAGCAATCGATTATGAACTTGGGCTTGATCGAATTGCAATAATCTACAGATACGGAACTTTAGAACAAGCATTGGCAGAATTGGAATCTTTGATTTTCCTTTTTCCCGATAACCCGGACCTTTCTTTGTACAAAGGTGGGTTACTTTCAGAGTTGGGGATGATTAAGGAAGTAAATGAACACTATCAGTCGATGTTGGAAATGTACCCTGATTCTTCCGTAGATATATATTTGAGAATGATCAAGGACTTGGAATTTGACAAGCAGGGTCGTGAAGACTTGTTCGTAAAAGCAATTAATGCTAACCCTGAATCAGAAATATTGCAGAAATATTATATATCGTTTTTAATTTCTGTAGATGAAATTCAGAAAGCACTCAAGCTTGCTGATAGCAGAGATGAAGGCCTTGAAGAACCGATATGGTTTCAACAAGTTATACAACAATTGTTGGAGCGTAATCAATTAATAACAGCTCGTGATTTAATTAAAAATCAATTCAAAGACAAGCAAATAACGGTTACAAGTGGATATTATTATATTGGAATTTATGCAGAATTGGGGGACTTAGAACGAGCAGGTGAAGTTGCCCTGCAGCTCGTTTCGGATTACCCATCTGACGAAATGGCTG
>JABIBH010000406.1 GCA_018652925.1 bacterium
CAGCTGGCAGTTCACTCTGTTATGCAGGACGGCGAAGCAGTTGTTTTAATTCATAACGACAAAACAAATATGAATCTTGAAATTGTTGACCCTGAACTTTTGCCAGTCCAGCATAACCGCAGGCTTGATAACGGCAACTACATCAGAATGTCAATTGAGTTCAATTCAAATCGCCAGCCAATAGCCTACCATATTTTAGACAACTCAAAAAGTGATTTGTCTTACGGTTACGCAGGTTTAAGATATTTTAGAATTTCAGCCGATGATGTGATTCATACTTTTATTCCAGAATTCGTGGGTCAGTCAAGAGGTAGGCCTGCGCTGTCAACTGCACTTTTGCGGATGAATATGCTACAAGGATATGAGGATGCCAGCTTAACGAATGCCAGAATTGGCGCAAGTAAAATGGGCTTCTTTGAATCCGAATCTGGCGATGGATATGTTGGCGATGACAATGAAGATGGCACAATCATCATGGATGCAGAGCCTGGAGTTTTTGAGCAGTTACCAACTGGAGTAAAATTCCAAAGCTATGACCCATCGTATCCAACTGGCGAATTCGGCGATTTTGTGAAAGCGAATCTGCGAGGAATTGCATCAGGGCTTGGAGTTGATTATTCGAGTTTCTCGAACGACTTGGAAGGTGTCTCGTTCTCATCAGGCAGAATCGGAATGCTTGAAATGCGGGAGACTTGGAAGACGATGCAAGAGTGGTTCGCTGAAGCATTCTGCCAACAGGTCTATCAAGCATGGCTGAAGCACATGCTGATTGCTGGCAAGTTGGCCATAAACGGCAATCCGCTACCTGTCTATAAAGCTGAGAAATTCAGCCGTGTCAATTTTCAAGGTAGGCGCTGGGATTGGGTTGATCCTAAAAAAGACATGGAAGCCAATCGCACGGCAATTGAACTCGGCTTAAAATCACGGTCTGAAATCATTCGTGATATCGGTCGGGACCCTGACGAAGTCTGGCGAGAAATCCAAAAAGAGACTGAGCTATTAATCCAGCTTGGAGTGATAAAAAAAGGAGAAGAGGATGAGTAACGAAAGTGTCGTTCGAGATTTTAGCGACAAAATTCAAAACAGGAAAATCAAAATAAACAGAACTGGAATCGACACCGAAGCCAGAACTGTTGAAATTGCATTCAGCTCAACCGCTCCTTACGAAAGATATTTCGGAATGGAAATCTTGAGCCATGAAAATGAAGCCGTAGATTTAAAACGGCTCAATAACGGTGGTGCCGTTTTGGCAGACCACGACCACACTGACCAGATTGGTGTCATTGAAAAGGCTTGGGTTGACAATGCTCAAGTTGGGCGCGCCTTAATTCGCTTTGGACGCAGTGAAAGAGCGTGTGAAATTTTCAATGATGTTGCTGACGGAATTCGTCGGCATATCTCGGTCGGTTATCAAGTCCACGAAATGAAACTGACGAAGGAAGTCAGCGATGGAGTGGATGAGTTCACGGTCACAAAATGGTCACCGTATGAAGTTTCTTTGACCTCAATTCCTGCCGACACAACTGTCGGCGTTGGTCGCTCTGAAGAAAAAATGGCGACAACTGAAGATGTAATTGAGATTGAGAAACCTAAACCGAAAAGCAAACCTAAAAAGGAAACGGCAAAAAAGCCGGAGCCAAAAAAGGAGAATCAAATGTCAGAAGAGAAAACAGTAGATGTAACTGCTATTCAAGAGCAGGCGAGAAAAGGCGAACTACATAGAGTTCGTGAAATTCGCGCAATGGGCGATGCTCATAAAATGAGTGACAATGCCAGAAGCGCAATCGACAGTGGCAGATCAATTGAAGAATTCAGGGCTGAAGTTCTGGATGCAATTGCTTCAAAGCCAGTTTCAATTGAAACTGAAATCGGAATGACTCCAAAAGAACAACGCAACTATTCAATGCTTCGCGCGGTGAATGCTGTTGTGACAGGTGACTGGTCAAATGCTGAACTTGAAAGAGAAGCATCTGATGAAGTTGCTAAACGAGTCGGCAAGACTGCTCAAGGATTTTTCATTCCAATGGACATCCAGCAACGAGATGTAACAACTGCATCTGGTTCTGGTTCTGGTTCAATTGGTACTGATAACCTTGGCTCAAGCTTTATTGACCTTTTGCGTAATTCGTTGAAAGTCAAAGAGCTTGGCGCAACAGTTCTTGGTGGACTTGTTGGAAATGTTACAGTTCCTGCACTTACAACTGGCGATGCTTCATACTGGGTTGACGAAAATTCAGCACCAACAGAAGGCGCTCCAGTTCTTGGTCAAGTTGCTTTGAACCCTAGCACAGTTGGCGCACGTGTTGACTTGTCTCGCAGGTTCCTAGCTCAGTCAAGCTTTGATACTGAGGCAATGTTCAAAAACGATCTAGCACTTTCACTTGCAACTAAAATTGATTTAGCTGCGATTGCTGGCTCTGGCACAAGTCCAGAACCTGCTGGAATTTTAAACACAACTGGCATCGGTGCTGTTGACTTCACAGTTGAAGGCGCACCAACTTATGCTGAAATTGTAAGTATTTGGGAAGAAGTTGCAAAAGATAACGGACTTGTTGGAAATCCAGCATGGCTAACAAATGCAACTCTTGCTGGAGCGCTAATGTCCACAGATTCATTCTCATCAGCAGGACTTCCTATTCTTGGCGACGGAAAAATCATGGGCTACGATTGCGCAATCAGCGAAAATGTAACAGCTAACCATATCATATTTGGTAACTGGGCAGATTTGGTAATTGGAGAATGGGGCGCAATTGACATCGCTGTTGACAAAGCAAGTCTTTCAACAACTGGTGCTGTTCGAGTTGTAGCACTTCATGATGTTGGCATCGCACTTCGTCATGCTTCAAGTTTCGCTCACGGTGACTAAAAGTAAAACATAAACTTGGGAGGGCTTCGGTTCTCCCATTTCAAAAAAAGGAAAAAGATGAGAATAGAATTGACAAGAAATACAGTTGTTGCGGGCAAGCCATACGGCATTGGCGATATTGCTGACTGCTCAGATAAAGATGGCAAGTATCTGATTGCCATTAAGAAGGCAGTCCTTGCGCCAAAAGTAGTCGAAAAAGTAATCAGCAAAATCAAAAAGCCAGTATCTAAAAAAGGCAAGAAGTAATGGCTGTCGAAAACTCGGCAGACTTACTGGCAATGCTTGGTGATTTTGGCCAGACAGTGACCGTCTCGAAAGACGACTTTGACAGAGACCTGATTACGGCAATTTATGATGAGGATTATGTTGAGAGCTTAGACATCGCGGGGGTCCGACCGCTCTTGCATTGCAGATCAACTGATGTTGCTGATGTAATTCAAGGCGATGATGTCGAGGTTGCCGGCGTGGATTACCTTGTCGCCAAAGTTCAGCAAGACGGAACTGGCGTTACTATCCTAATTTTAGAAGAGCAGTAAAATGGAAATCTCGTTAAAAGGTGACATGAAAAAAATCACCAGAGATTTGAAAAAAGTAGAACGCAAGGTTGTTCCAAAAGCAACCGTTCGTGCTTTGAAAAAAACAGCGACAAAAGTTCAGGGCAGAGTTCGCAAAAGAATCGCAAAAAGAATCGGCGTTGCCCAAAAAGTCATCAAGCAGAAACAAGGAATCGCAAAGGCTAATTTCAGGAAGCAATCGACAGTTCTTTATTTGCGATACAAAGGCATAAATCCCTTGTCAATAAAAAAAGCGCAGCGAATGAAAAAGGGCTTCAAGGTTGGCAAAGAAAAGCATCCAATCGCATTCTCGCACGACGAGAAGGTCATTCTTGAACGAAAAGGCAAAAAGCAGTTGCCGGTCAGGGCGGTCAAAATCAAAATCTATCCGCACAAGGACAAACTGCACAGCATCGCAAACATACTGGCTCGGCGAACTTTCTTGAAAGAATTCAATCGAGATTTGAAGTGGAGGCTGAGGAAAAAATGAGTCACGCTAGACAACAAATCAGGGATGCAATTATTATGCAGGTCACAGGCCTGCCAACTACTGGCGCAAATGTATATCAATCCAGAGTTCGAGTTTTTGACACCCTGCCATGTTTAAATGTTTTAACAATTAGTGAAGATTTAGATGCCGATAATTCTCAAATGCGTGGGATTCAAGCGCGGGAACTACAGATTGATATTGAAGTTAGAATAAAAAGTCCGTTGAATCTGGACGATTCGTTGGATACAATTGCGGTAGAAATTGAGTCGGCAATTGCCGACGATTCAACACTTGGTGGCCTTGTGAAATTTATAGAGCTACAGGGGACCGAAATAGAATTTGACGACGACTTGGAACAGCCAGTCGGTCAAATGACAATGAGATGGCTATGTCTCTATTTAATTGATTCTGGAAATCCAGAGTTGATAATTTCTTAAAAAAGGAGAAATGAAATGGCAATGCACGGATTTGAAGGAAGCATCGCAGTTGGCGCAAATGCAGTTGGAGCAGTTCAAAGCTGGTCATATTCAGAATCTGCTGATGTAGTTGAATATTCGTCAATGGGCGATGTCAACAAAAATTACGCAACAGGTTCAGTTGGTGGCTCTGGTTCAGGCACAGCTCTTTTGACAAAAGCTGATGCAGGTCAGGGCGACTTGACAACTGGCTCAAGTGTGACATTGAACTTATACACTGAAGGCGAAGCAACCGGCGATTACGAACTAACTGGAACAGTTGTAATTACTGGAGTAGATCGTGGAGCTGACAAGGGCGATATGGCTTCATTTAGTTTCAACTTCTCCGGAGTTCTAACTGAAGGAACAGCGAGCTAATGAGTGTAATTGACTTTGCAAAATCTCATTATCGCAAGCAACTTGATGGCGAAATGATTGTGATCGATGTGCCTGAATGGGTTGACGAAAACGGCAACCCTACTCGCATTTTTATTCAACCTGTTTCGCTCAAAGAGAAAAACGCCATCTTCAAATACCAAGCAGACAACTCACTTGAAGCACTTGCAGAAACGATGATTGTGCGATGTCGAACTGAAGACGGAAAGCTGATGTTTGCGAAAGCCGACAAGGTGCATCTGATGCGAAGTGTTGACCCGGATGTAATTTCAAGAATAGTTTTTGAAATCAACACGAAGTCTCCTGAGCATCCAGTTGAAGACGCAAAAAAAAACTAGAAGACGATGCTGACCTGCTGACGATTTTTCACATTGCCCACGAGCTGAAAATGTCAGCATCGCAAGTAGCTGGTTTTTCTCTTGCTGAATTCGTGGGCTGGATTGCATTTTTTCAAATAAGGAATGAGAAAAATGGGGCAAAGAGCTGAAGCTAAATATAGAATTGTCGCGCAAGATAAAACAAAGGGTGCGATGCGCTCTATTTCAAAAGGACTTGGCGGGGTTGCAACTGCAATGGTTGCAACTTTTGGCGCAAGGGCAATTGCGAGTTTAATCGGCAATACGGCAAAAGAAATGGACGAGCTTGCTAAAACGTCTCGTCGTCTCGGAATGTCCGCAAAAGATCTAGACGCATGGGGCTATGTAGCAGAACTAAATGGCGCATCCGTTGACACGATGACTAAGTCAATTAAAAAGCTATCAACATCAATGTATGATGCGGGTAACGGCTTAAAAACTTATACAGATATATTTGAAGATTTAGGCGTTGAGTACGCAAATGCCGATGGCAGTCTGCGTGGCACTAACGAAGTGCTGTTTGATACTGCCGATGCCTTAAATCAAATGGAAAATCAGGCTCAAAAAACTGCAATCCAAGTTAAGCTATTTGGTCGCACGGGTCTTGATATGGCTTTGATTTTAGGGCAAGGCTCTGACGAATTAAAAAAGCAATTAAAAGAGGGCTACGCATCCGGCATAATGTTTTCATCGGTTGCCGGACATGGCGAAGAATTTGTTGACGCACAGTTGCGAATGAATCGTGCGATTATGAATACAAAGACAGCGATTGCGATGTATGCGATTCCGGCATTGTCTGACTTGGGTAACAAGATGTCCGAGTGGCTGATTTCAAAAGTGACGGGAACGACGAAAGTATACAGAGAAGAGCTGGCAAAGCTAATGGCTCTACCAACAGAGATGGCAATTGCTGAAGCGGAGACGAAAAAACAAGAATTACAAAC
>JABIBH010000407.1 GCA_018652925.1 bacterium
CTGACCAAGTTGTTCAATAAGCCTCACTATGTCTCGACGGGAAACCGGATCCATACCATTTAGCGGCTCATCCAATAGAATTACATCGGGATTATGAGCTAACGCTTGCGCCATCTTGATTTTCTGGCGCATACCTTTTGAATATGAACCAATCCGTTTATCAGCAGCATCAGTGAGTCCTACAGTAGCCAACGCATCTTTGCAGGCTTGCTCAAGTTCATCACCTGAGAATCCCATCAGTCTAAGCATCAGAACCAGAAACTCATATCCTGTAAGCCAGTCAAAAAGGGCATCACTTTCAGGGCAAAAGCCGACTTTACGAAATACTTCACTGTCACGTCGCAACTTACGGTCAAAAAGGAATATCTCACCCTGACTCGGGTTTATCAGACCGGCAAGCATTTTAAAAAGAGTTGTTTTTCCTGCACCATTGAGACCAAGCAGACCAGTAACACCGGGACCTGCATTCAGAGTACAGTCATTAACAGCAATTACTTCACCAAACCATTTACTGACCCGTTCTGTTTTCAAAATGGCACTCATGACACCACCACAACAGGCTGAATCTTTTTGCGCAGAACAAGAATTGCTCCTACACACCATGCTGTAACAATAGCCAGGCTTGCGTATGGAGATATTAATATTGAAGTTTCTGTTCCGTAAAATAAATGACCAGTATTATGGATCATTTCAGTAAAACTGATTGCCCTGAGCCAAGGGTTGATAAAAAAGAACACCTGCGAGATTGCTTCAGTACCGAGTAGTAACAAAACCCACCACAAGCTTACAAATACCTTGCGAGTACCCATCGCTGAAATAGCCAGTAGTATCAGACTCAGAACAGTTCCAACGAACAGGCAGTACAAAACGGTTTGGAGAGGAATGATTAATAACATATCCATACCGGTTGAACCACGAGTAACGAGGTATCCAAAAATACAAATTGCCAGCGCAGGGAAAAGTGTCACCATGAAATAGTAAAACAGATTGATAAGACCTTTACCAAAAACATAATCGCGTACTGAAAGAGGTCTGGAAAGATAAAGAGCCAATCCACCTTCACGTTTGTCACCTGCAATCAGATCGCTGCCAACCAAAGTTGTAACAATGGCTACAAACAACATCTGCGTATTCAGAAAATGATGAAAACCAACTGCAGTGATATCTGTCCAGCCGCCTGTAAGCAGATTTCCCATGTCTCCCATTTTCCAGGAAAACCAGAGAAAGCCACCCTTGACAACTGCCGGAATCAAGGCAGCCATCAGAAGAAGCATAAATCGTCGACTACCAAGTGGCGAAGAAATCCCTCGACGAGCAATAGCCCACCACGGCGGTGCACCTTTTTTTGTGGACTGATCCCAGTTTCTATAACCTCGTTGATATACAGGCATTATGCGTCCACCAATTTAAAGAAAACGTCTTCTACTGAATCGGTCACAGGTTCCATTCTGCGCAATGAGAAGTTTGTCTGCTGGGCTGCCTGTAAAATTACAGCTTGAGCAGAATCCAGTTTAACTGTGATAACCTCTTTTATTACTTCAACAGTTGCTCCGGCATTTTCCAAAGCCAGAATAAAGTCTGCAGTTTCACCAGTTCCTTCAACCGAAAACAGGTCAGTACCCTTGCCAACAGTTGATTCAATTTTTGTGTGTTGTAAAAGATTGCCATCACGTAGTACCAGAATTTCAGAACAGACTTCTCTGACATCAGAAAGTAAATGCGTAGAAAGAATTATCCCAAAATTATGGTCATTTGCAAGATCTCTGATCAACTTCAGCATTGCAGTTCTGCCTTGAGGATCAAGACCGCTGGTAGGTTCATCAAGTAATAGCCACTGCGGATCATGTACAAGAGCTTGCGCAAGTTTCAGCCTTTGGCCCATCCCTTGACTGTATGTGTCTGCCTGTCGATATCTTTGGTCAGCCAGGCCTACAAAATTCAGTACTTCGTGTGCTCTTTGCAGTGCATCGCTTGCTGGCATCCCTCCCAATTCTCCAAGATATGCCACCATTCCTACACCACTGAACCCTGGAAGTATTCGCCCGCGTTCAGGCATCCAGCCAATCTGTTTTCTGGCTGATCTACCATCGACAGAAATATCTCTGCCCATAAAACTTATCTTGCCACTCCAGTTGTCCAAATGTCCGAGCAATGCTCGCAGAAGAGTGGTTTTTCCAGACCCGTTAGGACCCAATAAACCGATAGCTGCCGGCTCCAGAGTAAACGACAGATCTTTGAGAACAGGCTGAACCGCATAAGCGAAGTTCAGCCCTGATACTTCAATTTTATTTTGAGTCATCACTTGACTCAGCTTCGGCTTTAGAAACTCGGTCGGCTTCCCACTGTGCAGCAAGAGCCAACAAACCATCAAGTGAAGGTGCCTGTTTGAACAGTTCCAATGTTTCTAAAAGTTGTTCATCTTTTTCTATTGCAACCAGGTAGGCTGCTTCTGCCCCGTCAATTTTACGAAGCATTTCACGACGCAAACCGCGTCTCATAAATTCATCGTTTGCCTGAAGAAGAGAGTCAGTCATTGCTATTTCATAGACTTTCAGATACTCAGCAAGTTTTTCTCTGTCGGCAAGAAACTCATTGAATGCCGAAAGCATTTCATTGCTGGTAGTAAAGGTGCTGTCTACATCATGATCAACAGCCCACATATGAGCAAAGCGGAACAGAGCAGTGTCGCGTTCCAGAGCAAATTCAAATTCGCTCATAATAGGTTGCTCAATTTCAATATCAGGAGTTACTCCACCACCGCCATAAACAATTCTACCGCTGTCAGTGTGGAATATTTCCTTATCCTCACGATTTACTTCCTCAACTTCAACTTCTTCGGGCATTCCTAAAGCTGTGAGATCAAAATCGCTGTCATCCTTAAGGTGATCCTTATGAATCGATCTACCACTTGGAGTGTAATATTTTGCAGTAGTTAATTTAAGAGCCTGATCTTCACTCAGACGGAAAACAGATTGCACTGAGCCTTTACCAAAACTTGTTTTTCCAACAACCAGACCTGAATCATGGTCCTGAATTGCAGCAGCAACAATTTCACTTGCCGATGCACTGGATCCATTGACCAGTACAATAACAGGCACATCACCCAGCTGAACATTGCTGCCCTCAGAGAAGTATTGCACATTCTGGCTTTGCAAACGCCCCTTGGTATAAACAATTAAATCCTTGGGATCAAGGAACATGTCGCTGACTTCACAAGCTGCACTCAACAGTCCGCCCGGATTGAATCGCAGATCCAAAATCAGACCACGTGGTTTTTCCAGAGCAAGCTCATCAAGTTTTGTATGTAATTCGTCTGCAGTTGTACGAGAGAAATTCTGAATTCTGATATATCCGATATCATCAATCATAAATGCATAAGGAACAGATTCGACTTTTATTATAGCTCTCTCAATTGTCACTTCAAAATCATCAACGCCTTCACGTGCAATTGTGATTGTAACTTCAGTACCAGGTTCCCCACGCAAGAGTTCAATTGCATCCTGAGTTGTGAAATCGTAAGCAGATTCACCTTCAACTTCAACTATCTGGTCACCACCCTGTATTCCCATAAAGAATGCAGGTGTACCTTCGATTGGTGAAATTACAGTTGGAAAATGATCACGAGTGTTAATTGATATTCCAAGACCACCAAACTCGCCATCGGTTTTTACCTGCAAGTCTTCATAAAAACTTGGAGGCAAGTATGCAGTATGTTCATCCAGATAATCAGTCATTCCCTTGATACCGGCTTCCAGCAATTCTTCTGCATCTACTTCATCAACATAATTGTACATGACCCGCTCATAGACTGAGCCAAGTATCTTAAGGCTTTCCAGAAACTCTCGTCGATCAATCTTGCCGGCAGGAGCATCACATGCAGCAGGGCCAGTCAGCAGAACCATAGCTGTAATAAGCACAACGGTTATTGGCAATAATTTGCGAATGCTTTTAGGAATTATCTTCATAATGTCATCTTTCAATTGAGAATTTATCAGGTACATATTGCTTGCTTTAAAGCAATTTCAGTAGCTGATGTTCCATTTTTTTAAAGTGCTCTAAAGCACTGCTCAGCATCTCATCAGGGGTTTTGGAAGCATCTATTACAACAAAACGCTTTTCATCGGAATCCGCCATGTCGCAATATGCTTTATAAACCCGATCATGAAACGCAATCGATTCAAGTTCCATCCTGTCCAACTCTCTTGAGCTGGTTCTCTGCCTGCCAATTTCCGGTGGGACCATGCAAAGAAATGTCACATCGGGAATGATATCATCTATAGCAAAATTGTTCATTTCGCGAACCTTGGC
>JABIBH010000408.1 GCA_018652925.1 bacterium
CTTCACCAAACCACCTTACTCCAATATTACTGAAACCATAAAAATCATCGTTGAAATCCATAAATGCTGCAGTGTTAAAATATTCGGCAATAAATTTGCTTTTGTCGCCTATCCTCGTGTCGCCACCAAGCATTACAATTATTCCACTACTGGAATGTTCATTATAGCCTTGGCTTAACGACAGATTCAAACTTCTGTCGTTGTTGCCATTTCCAGCTATCAATCCCACAACGCCAAAACTGCCATCATCATAGAATGTACCATTAGCAAAAAGAGCGAGTCCGAATCGATATTCGTCTCTGTCAAAAATCCGATGTTTAAATCCCGCTGAAACAAAACTGAGTTCTCCAGTAATTGGAAAATGTGTTCCGATGCTGATATTTGTGTCATCACTCACTGAATAGCCATAGTTCAGAAAAAACAGCTCCACGTCCCTGAAATACGATGACCCAGCAGGTAATGTTTGTGGTGTCGGGCAGAACATTATTGAATTAATATCAGGATCCTCAACAGCGTGAGCTAAACCAGACAAACAGACACTCATCAGAATTGAAATTGCTAAAAACTTTTTCATGACTCTCCCCTTTTTTTAACTAATACTAGTAAATTGTCTACAGTTGCAACATATATTTCTAAATGTTAGTATTTCATAGGTTCTAAAGAATCTCGTTATCAGGCCGATGATTATATTTCGCCTCGTTTTACAGCAAGTTTACTCATGGTTCTCCGGTTTTGAACCTGACTTGCGTTGTTACGATTTGAAGACTCAAAATGGAGACAAATTTGAAGGTACTTTACATATCAACCAATTTCACTGCTTTATCCCACACTTTTATTACACGTGAGATAAACGGACTACGAGACATTGGAGTTGACGTCAAACTTCTTTCGGTCCGTAATCCCGATACTTCTGCTGCAACAAAACCTGAGTGTGATTTATCTGGATGTAAATTTGTCTATCCTGCTTCGTTCTTTCCTGTTCTTGGTGGAGTAATCTCGACATTCTTCCGCTCTCCATCCAGATTTATCACTGCTGCAAAAACAGCGTTTGTAAATAACGAAGATTCATTCAAGCAGAAGCTGAAGCTGTTTTATCAGATGCTGATTGCGTGCCGATTTGCAGGCTGGATAATTAATGAAGATGTGCAACATATTCACTCGCACTTTGCTGGGTCACCCACATCATTTTCGATGTTTCTGTCAGCTCTTACAGGATGTCCGTTCACATTTACTGATCACGGTGCAGGCGTTTTTCATGATCGAATCGGTTTGAAAACAAAGTTCAGGCGCGCATCTGGTGTATCATCAATTTCAGAGTTCAATACACAATTTTATCCCCAGGTTGCAGACACAGTACCTACTACAAAAATTGTTCGATGTGGATTGCGAATGAGCGATTTTACGTTCAACCATCGACAAAAATGTAATACTCCCTTACACATTTTAGCAGTCAGCAGAATTGTTCCTAAAAAGGGATTTACTTACCTGTTTGATGGGCTTGCATATCTGGACGAAGAAGGAATTGACTGGAACTGCACTATGGTTGGTGAGGGTCCTTTGATTCCTGAACTCCAGGAAAAAGCCAAATCTCTTGGCTTTGCTGACAAAGTCACATTCACCGGCCCATTGCAACAAGGTGAAATTCGCAAACTTATGCTGGTATCCGATATGTTTGTTTTGCCTTGTGTCCTGGCTCCAGATGGTGACATGGATGGAATCCCGGTAACACTGATGGAAGCAATGGCATGTGGTTGCCCGGTTATTTCAACAGAGCTTTCAGGTGTACCTGAGTTGGTTATCAATGATAAAACCGGTTTGCTGCTCAAACCTGAAGATGGCCTTGCGGTTGGAAAAGCTATGGCTCAACTTGCTGTAGACTCAGAGCTAACTGCAAAAATTTCCAAGGGTGGATATGATTGGGTCAACGATGAATTCAATATTAAAAAATCAGCCAGAAGAATCAGTGAGTTCTTTGCAGAGATTGCCAGCAAGAGGAAAAATTAATGCCAATATTCTATTTTAGAAATGACGATGTAAATGTTCTGGATGAGGAACTTATCAATGTCACAAGACGCTGCACTGATGAAGGTGTACCAATCACTCACACAGTTGAACCTGCTAATGTTACCGACGAGTGTATTGACTGGCTTATTGCTGAAAAATCCAAGAATCCACGACTTGTCGAATTAATGCAGCATGGCTATGACCACGTTGAAAGAGATGTTGGTGAGTTTGGTGGTAACAGATCATATGAGGATCAATTTGCTGATCTCTCTACCGGCAAACGAATCTTGCAGGAAAAGCTTGGTGACGCATATCTGCCTTGCTTGAATTTTCCCTTTGGTCCATACAACAAAAACTCTATGCGAGCGGCAGATGATCTTGGTTTCAGAATTATCTGTTCACACTATAATCATAGATTGTCACGTAGAATTATGTATGCTGTTGGACACGCATTGAATCTTGGACAAATTTTGGACAAGCATGTTTCATATCATCTTGGTACTTATCCCAGAACCGGTATGTACTGCATAGATATGGCTGTCTCATTCATCGACAAATACATCGGTGAGCATGGTAGTAATACCTGTGAATTTCATTCTGCTGAAAAAATGGCAGAAAACATTACTCCGTTTTTGAACTTTACCCCTGTTATTGGAGTACTGCTTCACCATCGATTCCATCACACAGAAGAATCACTTGACCTGATTACAAAAACAATCAGACATATCAAAACAATTCCTGGTGCAGAGTTTTTGAACATCGAAGAAATTTACAATAGAACTTGTCCAGATCCTGGCAAAGGTTTCAGGGAGTAATTGATGGATAGCCGAAAGCCTATTGTCTGCTTTGGGTGCTATGACTACTGGAACAGCAATCCTGGTAGCCCAATTCAAATAACAGACGCAATGCACTCTGCTGGCCACAAGGTTCTCTGGATAAATAACATTGGCATGAACATGCCAAAAATCGGTAAACACGGTTTCACGCGTAGAGTATTTCTGAAATTTAAATCCTGGCTGCGATGGCTGAAGCCTCATCGTCCAGGTTTCTACGTACTTTCTCCAATTATTTTGCCCTTATTTGGAAATCCTGCAGTTGAAAAACTGAACGAAAAATGGCTCCTCTTTCAAATTAAACTTGCCTACCTTATTCTGGGTTTAAAGCAACCTCTTGCTTTTGTATGCATGCCTTCATTTGGTAATGTTGTTGGCAAACTGAATCACTCAGGAATGATTTATTATTACACTGACAAGTATGATTCCTATCGTGATATAACTGCCAGAGCATCTATCACAGCCAGAGATCAGTTGCTTTTTGAAACTGCTGACGTTGTTCTTTGTGCATCTAAAAAAATTACGGACAGCCTTAAAAATAAGCGATCAAATGTTTACTACTTGCCGCATGCCGTTGATTTCAGGGCCTTCAACAGTGTCATGGAATCCGATACTCTAATTCCTGAAGATATGGCTGACATACCAGAACCTCGTATTGGGTATTTTGGCTCTTTGACCGACTCAAACGATCTGGAAGTAATCCGTTATTCTGCAACTGAAGATCCTTCATTACAATTTGTGCTTATTGGCAGAGTGCTAGGTGACTATTCAGTTATTTCCGATTTACCAAATGTCCACTTGCTTGGATTCAAGCCTTATTCGGAAATCCCACTTTACGGAAAATATTTCAATGCTGGAATTATGAACTGGAAAATGACTGATTGGATAAAACACTGCAGCCCGGTAAAAACAAAAGAATACTTGAGCCTCGGGTTACCTGTTGTGTCTTGCCCAATTGATGAAGTTAAAAACAACTATGACGGAATTGTTGAAATTGCAGAAACCGGACCGGAATTCCTGTCAGCTATTCACAAGGTATTGCAAGAAAGCTCATCGGAATTAAAACAGATGCGAATTGATCGAATGCGTAATGAATCATGGGATATGCGCGTTCAGGAAATTTTCAAATACTACGAATCAAGCAAGTCCTGATACTCTACCATAAATATTTTCAAGCTTGTTTAATAAACTGTTGAAACTGAACTTTGAATTAATTGTCTCAATTGCTTCAACACTCATACTCATTCGCCTGTTTTTATCTGTTAATAATTCTGTAATCGCATTTGCTAGTCCATCAACATCGTCAAGGTCTGTTAACAACCCGTTTTTTCCGCTTTCAATCACATCAACAGTCCCCTTGATGCTACTTCCGACAGCTGGCAGACCACTTGCCATAGCCTCAAGAAGAACCAACGGCAGACCTTCATATTTTGATGGAAGGGCAAACAGGTCAGCAGACTGCATCATCTCAGAAAGATTCATAATGTTTCCTGGAAGAAATACTGTACCTTCCAGATTCAACCTGGCAACCTGAGTTTCCAAATCAGCACGCAGCTCACCTTCACCACCAATTACAAACTTCACGTCAGGCACTTTTTCTTTCACTATTTTTGCAGCATCAACAAGTACAGAAAAATTCTTCTGGAATGTCAATCTGCCTGCACCAAGAACCACGAGAGTTTCCGGGGTTAGTGAAAACCCGGCTCGTACTTTATTACGCAACTGCTCTGATATCTTTTCAGGAATATCTACACCATTGGTAACGGTGATCAGTTTTTCTCCAGGATCATTTACGCCAAGTTCTTTTATCAATGATGATCTAACTTCATCAGAACAAGCAATAACACCACCACATTTTGACAGCATGAGCTTGTATGCAATTTTCGCCAAATGCCCCTTGATACCAGAACTTCCATATTGAAATTCCTGATTGTTATGGATTGTTGGAAAACCAATCGTTACTCCAGTTATAGATAATAACAAATTCCAGAAATTTGCATGTGTCAGATGACTTTGAACAACCGCAACATTATCTGCTTTTATTTGCCTGGAAAACTTTCTATGACCAGCAATCAGAGATACAACAAATTTGAATGGATTATTAATTTGACGCCTGTGGATATCCATAACCCTGAGAGTTACATCTGGGTCTAGCCTGTCAACCAGTGGTCCTGTGTCGCGTAACACATATATAAAAGCAGGCTTTCCCGCCTTTGCCAGACCATTGGCAATCTGCACAGCAAGCTGCTCTGCCCCACCAACGCTAAGGTTGTCAACAAGTTGTACAACGCCAAAGTTATTATTGTTGTCAGTCAATTGATAACTCCAGTTCACGCCACTGTGTTGATATATTCATTGCTGTTACATCTAACATCTTGCAGTTTTCACCTTGGTTAAGTGGTTGAGTTTTCTTTAACCTGCCAAATAACTATCGGCAATAAAACATCAGCTTGAGAATCAACAGAACTGTTAGAACCATTGAATTTTGCTTAATCATGTGGTATAATACACTACCCGCCAATAAGAAACAATCCACTTCCTTGTCATCCGGAGGATGAAATGCGTTTTCGTGCTACTTTGGCTTTGTTAGCCGCGTTAGTTCTATTTGCTGTTACAGCGCAAGCTGCAGAGCAAACTTACTCTCTTGTCAGATATCATTTTGACTCTCTTGCCGATGAAGAATATCTGATGGCACACCCTGAATACGATGTCGTTTCAGTCAAACATGGTGTTTCTGCAGATATTATTGCTACACCAATGTATCTGGAAAAACTCCAGCGTATTGGTGCTAATATGGAAGTCGTTATTTCAGACATGACTACCCATTACCAGCAGCGAAATCAAACTCGCGATTATGGCGCTTATCACACCTGGCCAGAAGTTGTAACCTGGATGGATCAACTTCGCGCAAGCTATCCTGGGCTTGTAAGTGAAAAATGGTCGATTGGTCAGACTATTGAAGGTCGTGACATTTGGGCTTTCCGCATTTCCAATAATCCTGATATCGATCAGGTAGGTGTTCCTGAAATCCTGTTCGACGGTACGCATCATGCACGTGAAATCATGTCTTCTGAATTTATAATGATGTTCGCAGATTACCTGACACAAAATTACAGTACTGATAATGAAATTGCTTCTCTTTTAAATTCTCGTGAAGTTTATTTCATCCCGGTTGTGAACCCTGATGGTGCAGAATATAACCGTCAGATTTCTCCAAACGGTGGTGGCA
>JABIBH010000409.1 GCA_018652925.1 bacterium
CGGCAGAACGCAGGATACTAAACAGTTGCTAAGGTTTTGACCCCGTAGCGCTGTTGGCGTTGCGGGGTTTTTTTGAGTCTGCTTTGACTGGGGAAATAATGCCAAGACTTGACCGCTTACCACCATATTTATTTACTGCAATAGACCAAGCCAAGAAAAGTGCTATCGCTGCTGGCAAAGATGTTGTCGATTTAGGTATTGGCGATCCTGATATGCCAACTCCTGTTGAGCTTGTTGAAGTTATGGCGAAGTCAATTTCCAACTCTGCAAACCATCAGTACCCGGATAATAAAGGTTCAGATTCATTTCGAAAAATATGTGCTACCTGGTTTGAAAAACGGTTTAATGTAAAAATTGATTCCGATCGACATGTGCTGGCTTTGATTGGAAGCAAAGAAGGGCTTGCTCATCTGCCACTTGCTCTTTTGGATGAGGGCGATGAAGTGTTGGTCCCGGATATTGGCTATCCTGTTTATACTTCATCTACATTGCTTGCTGGTGGAAATCCTGTAGAATATCCTCTTTCTGAAATCGATGGTTTTCTTCCTCAAGTGGAAGCAATTTCAAAGCTGGTTACAGATAAAACTCGTCTTCTGCATATGAACTACCCAAACAATCCTACAGGGGCTGTTGCTGAAGGGAAACTGTTCAAACAGATGGCTGATCTTGCTTTTAAAAAAGATTTTGTGGTCTCAAATGATGCAGCTTACATCGAAGTAAATCTTGATGATTCAAAACCAGTTAGTCTGCTCCAGCATAGTGATATTGAGATTCAGCCTGTTATTGAATTTCATAGCTTGTCAAAAATGTTCAATATGACAGGTTGGAGAGTCGGTTTTGCAGTTGGGAATGAGCGGGTTGTTTCTGCACTGAACAAAGTTAAACAGAATATCGACAGTGGTATTTTTACCGCTGTTCAACAAACTGCTGAATATGCTTTGGGCAACCAGTTCGATGATTTAATTGCTCAGGTTATGGCTCCATATATTCCACGCAAAAAAGTGATTATGGATGCACTTACAGAGGCAGGGATTTCAATATTCCCAACAAATTCAACGTTTTATGTTTGGGCAAAAGTGCCAACTGATGAAACCTCGATGGCATTTTGTGCAAGAATGCTAGAAGAGAAAGACCTGGTTGTAACTCCAGGAAACGGATTTGGCAATGGCGGCGAAGGCTGGTTTAGAATATCACTTACAGCTGCAGACAGTCGGGTTGATGAAGCTGCCGAACGATTGAGGAGTTTATAATGGATTGTATCAGACTCACTGGGATCGATGTCTACGCGTATCATGGCGCGTTAGCTGCTGAGAAAGAACTGGGGCAACGTTTTGTTATCGACCTGGAGTTGTGGACTGATGTCTCAACTGCAGCAGAGTCTGATGATTTGGTCGATGCATTGGATTACACTAAAGTTCACTCGCGCGTTGTTGAACTTGCCGCTGGTCAGCCTTGTAATCTGATTGAATCTCTGGCAAATGCTATTTGCACGATGTTACTTGCAGAGTTTGCACTGGATATGGTGACAGTAACTGTTCATAAGCCAAATCCACCGATTTCAAATTTCCTTGGCAGTGTAAGTGTGACAGTAGAGCGGATGCGCGAAGAATTGCACACTTTGTTAGGCGAATAGTTATGCAGTACGCTCTGGGGCTAGGCAGCAATATTGGAAACAGGCAACAACATTTGCAGAGGGCAATAAACAGTCTCAATGATTATTCATCGATTTCAATGCTCAAGGTTAGTCGGATTTTTGAAACTGAATATATTGGCGATGGGGAGCAGAACCCATATTTGAATGCCTGTTGTATCATAGAAACTGAGTTGTCCCCACGGGAACTGCTGACTGTTGTGAAAGCAATTGAACAAGTGGCTGGCAGAATCCCTGATACTCATATGCAGCCTAGAGTTCTGGATATCGACTTGCTATTAATGGATGATGGCGGTTACAGTGACCAGCAGTTGCAAATTCCTCATCTGAAATTGTGCGATCGGCAGTTTGTTTTGCAACCA
>JABIBH010000410.1 GCA_018652925.1 bacterium
CGGTTAACAACTCCGCAGCCGACTTACCTGGAACATATTTCTTTGCACCAACAAACTGCCCCTTACCATCATCAATCTCATACAGATTAGAGACATCAATCCCGTTTTTCCTGGCAAAGCCGATAGCTGCATTTGTCGGTTTGCCATCGTCATCAAAAGCAACCTTTGCAGGTGGACCTTTTATCTCAATAGTTACATCTTCTTGTGAAGCAGCAAGCCCATCTATCAAAATTGCGAGTCGCCTGGGCGCAACAAATACCTGCAAAGCCTCATAAGGAAGCCTTAATTCTGTCAGCGCAACTGCTAGTGTTTTCTCAACATGCTTTTGTTCTACAGGCAAAAAACGAGCTGGCAATTCATCAGTACCGATTTCAAACAGAAATCCTGTTCTCTTTATTTCAGACATTATTCAGACACCTCACGATTCAACAACGGGAACCCCATTTCCTCACGCTTGGTCAGATATGCTTCTGCAACTTTCCTCGATAAAGTTCGCACTCTTTTTATATAACCTGTTCTTTCAGTAACTGAAATCGCACCGCGAGCCTCAAGTAAATTAAAAATATGGCTACACTTTATTATTGAGTCATAACCAGGGAAAACAAGCCCAGACTCAATCAACTCTAGAGCTTCTGCTTCTTTTTCCTCAAAATTTCGCCGATACATCTCTACATCGGCTTTTTCAAAGTTAAACTCGGAATATTCTTTTTCGTACTGCCCCTGGATATCTCCCCAGGTAAGCCCACCGCCCCACTTCAGATCATTGACATGTTCAGCTCCCTGAATATACATGGCAATCCGCAGAAGGCCGTAAGTAAGTTCAACACAAACAGGGTCGACCTTCAAACCACCAACCTGTTGAAAATACGTAAATTGGGATATCTCCATACCATCAATCCAGACTTCCCAACCAAGACCTGCCGCACCAAGAGTTGGTGATTCCCAATCATCTTCAACAAATCTGATGTCATGTTCTGCTGGTTCAATTCCAATCGCACGTAAAGACTCAAGATAAAGCTCCTGAGAGTCTGTTGGATTGGGCTTCAATATTACCTGATACTGAAGAAACTGCTGAACCCTGTTTGGGTTCTCACCATATCGACCATCTTTTGGACGACGACTTGGCTCAACATATGCAACTTTCCAAGGCTCAGGCCCAAGACATCTCAAGAAAGTGGCCGGGTTGAATGTTCCAGCACCAACTTCAGAATTATATGGTTGAATAATCACACAACCCTGGTCACTCCAGAACTGTTGTAATTTTGCAATCATCTGTTGATAATCCATCATATCTTTCACCTTTTGAGTCTAGCTCTCTTTGTTAGTCTTGCAAACTTTCAGCATATCAAGTGCTGTTGGTAATCTATAATCTGGCAAGTGGTATTCAAGAAATCTGTGTAACACGATTCCAGTTTCTCTATCAACCTGTCTGGCCACCGGCGGGCCTGTATCGATTCCTTGCTCCAGGAGCTTACGTAAATTGCTGTAAACTGGGGGAGTTAATTCCCTGCCGGCTTTGCCTGTATCCAAACAATCGGCGCAAACAATACCACCAGATGAGTAACTGAAAAAATGAACCACTGCTCTGTCGTTTAATATTTCTGACCGACAATTTGAACAACGATTCAGCGTCGGCGCGAGTCCCTGCATATTCAGTAGCTCCAACAGGAACCTGTAATATGCAGAAGCATTCACACTTGAAGGTAATGACGATAACACTTCCATAAAGCGTCGGCAAAGATGAAACAGATCAGCATCCTTACCAGTGGGCTTGCATCGATCAATTATTTCTACAATCGCCAGCAAATAGGCTGTCTTATCCAGTGTCAGGCTTGCCTTGGAAGCTCCAGGACTGGCACTGCCCCCGCGCAGATATTGTAAATCACGCCCCTCTACAACTGTATACTCTATGTCAACAATCGTCCCGGGCTGAACCAGTGACCGCAAATTCGATTTGCTGTTGCGTGCCCCTTTGGCAATGACCTTAACAAAACCTGTCTCTTCGGTTAGTAACGACGCAATAACACTTGTTTCTCCAGTTGGCCAGACTCGCAAAACCATCGCTTCAGATGAGATTACCGGTCTGGAAATTGTTGTCACGCTCCTACTCCTTCAGACAACAGCAGAGATGCCATAGTAAGATAAATAAGAATTGCTGCGATATCGTTACTTGTTGTTATAAATGGACCAGTTGCTATGGCAGGATCGATTCCAACTCGGTGAAGAATCAAAGGTATCGATGTGCCAACAAGTGCTGCAAATATAATGACCGACAACATGGAAATAGTGAGCACCAGTGCCAGCTGAGAATTGCCTACAATAAAGAGTGCTACAAAGTACATGCAAATTGCTATCACACCGCCTGTTATCAACGCAGTTCCAAGCTCTCTCAACAAATATTTGCCGATGTGAAATACGTCTACTTCACCAGTTGCCAGACCACGTACTACTACTGAAGACGTTTGGATACCGGTATTTCCACCCATTGCCATAATTGCAGGAATAAAGAATGTCAAAGCTACTGTTGCTGCAAGGCCTGCCTCAAAGGATTTCATCATCAAAACGCATCCAATTTGTCCAACCAGAGCGGCCAAAAGCCACGGCAAGCGGGAACGCGCAATCCTCAAAGGAGAGGTTTCACCTAACTCAGCCACACTGGTTCCAGCCAGACGTGAGTAATCCTCTGTTGCTTCTTCTTCAATTACATCAATAACATCATCGGCAGAAATAACTCCGAGCAAAACGCCTTTATGATCAACAACAGGGAGAGTAACTAAATCATGAGTTCTCACAAACTGAGCAACCATTTCCTGATCCAAATCCGCTTCAACACAATGAGGGTCTCTTTCCATTGCATCTGCAACAGGTGTGGACCAAGGCTTCATCAACATTTCAACAAGCCTGATACGACCAAGCAGCTTCCCTGCTTCATCTATCGTGTAGATATAGTGAATCTCATCAAGATCATCCGGGTCAAGTTCCTTCAGTGCATTTACTGCAGTTAAACAATCAGCGGTCTCTTCGACAGCCAGAAATTCTTTAGCCATCAGCCCGCCTGCACTGTCGGGCTCATACTTCAGCAGCTCTGTAACTTCTTGACGCTCTTCCGGCTCCATTGCTGCCAGAATTTCACGAGCTTTTTCATCTTCAAGCTCTCCAAGAAAGTCCGTAGCC
>JABIBH010000411.1 GCA_018652925.1 bacterium
AGGAAACTATTCAGTAACTGGTGCAACTGTTACCGGAGCAACAGTTGATGGAATAACTCCAAATGTTGTTCACCTGGCACTGGCTGCAGACATCTCTGCAAACAGCTCTCTTTATGAAGTTGTTGCAACCGGAGTTACTGACAATGCGGGTAATGTTATCGGTGTTAATAACTCTGCATGTTTCTTCCTGAAAAATGTTCTCTTCCGTGGTCGCTTTGGTCCATACCTGGCCAATCATTCTTCAGCTCCTGACGGATTTACTGTTGAAGGTGGCTATGCGCCTCTGACCTGGGGACTTTGTGATGGTGCCGACATGGTTGACGTCGGTGACGATGTTTATGAATTCGGTGCTGATTTCTGTGTTCCAGGAGACTGCCTTGCCGACACTGCTGAAGCAGTCATGGACTGGAAATTTGTTCACAACTGCGCCAATTACGAAAGCATCTCAAACCGTATTCATACACTAACTATGGCAACCGGTGCTTATGATACTCTGGATGTATGGTGGGATGATCAGGATCCTTCAATGTTTACACTTCATGACATCGATGTTGAATTCTACGTCGATACGAATGTATTTGGCTATCTGCCAAGTGACACACTTTCAATAAACGGTTCATTGGCTCCGTTGACATATGATGTTCCGTCAATTACTGAACTTGTTGACAACAGTGGTATCTACTCTGTAACTGTTACCTTCCCTGAAGGCTCGCTGAAAAACATGACTTATAAATTCCTGCTCAATGGAGATTATGAATGTGCCACTCAGGGCGACAGACATCTCTTCTTGAACGATGAATTGTTTGGCGGAGAGAATGGCAACCTGGTTCTGCCTATAGTTCATTACGACAGATGCAACACAACCTGGCGCGATGTTGAAGTTGTCTTCTCTGTTGACTGTTCCGGCCTGGAAATGTTGCCAGAAGATGTTGTCAGCATAAACGGAACAACCAGCAATACCGAAGTGCCAACATTCAGTTGGGATATCCCATCGCTTAATGTAATGGCTGATCTTGGTGGAGGCGTCTATTCCTTGTCACTGGTATTTGCTGATTCAAGTTCAATTGGCACCGAGTACAAGTATCTGCTAAACGATGTGTACGAAGGTGACACTGAACCTAACCGTTACTTCTCCATAGATGCAGATAACTTTGATGCTATTGGCAACCCTCAGATCCTTGATCTGGATATATTGTTTGGCAGTGCTCCAGTTGCAGTTCATGGTGTTCCTGGATCATCAATTATGCTGCGTGGAAATGCTCCAAACCCATTCAACCCGATGACTGAAATTAAATTTACAGTTCATCAAAGTGGTGAAGGCTCATTACAGGTATTCAACCTCAAGGGTGAAATGGTAAGAACACTTCTTTCTGGAAATATTGCTGAAGGTCCACATGCAATTTCATGGGATGGACTTAATAACAATGGCCAGGAAGTTTCTGGTGGCATCTATCTTTACAGACTGGAAGTCAACGGAGATGCAAGTAGTCGTAAAATGATGCTTGTCAAATAACTGACAGTTGATTCATACTTGAAGGAGGCAATTTATTGCCTCCTTTTTGTTTTTCCAGAAAGCTGAGTTCATGAGTTTTATGCTATCAATATTGCTTGCAATCACAGTTAACGCAGACCAGCCACGTGAATTTATTTACGCCGATAAAGGTGCTTCTCACCTCTGTGGTGAGGCTGTTGGTGAGAACTCCCGTAGCTATCACGGATTCTGTATTGCCATGAACATGCTGATGGAAAACTGGGCTCTGGAACTGGACGATGGCACAATTCTCAGCTCCGCAACTGCAAGTAGCGCTGATGTTTACCCAGACAGGTTAGAGCGTTTTCATAAGCTCGCTGACGGCACAATTGTAACTGAAATTGTGACTATGTTTGATAAATCTGATGCTTTTCAAATCAAATACAACAATGTCCCACCGGGCAGATTCACTTTTATTCCTGAAATCGATATGCGATTTATCTGGAAGGTATCTCGCCCTGATTATCATGTGGAATGGGAATCAGGAATATTGAGAATAGCAAGGAAAGACAGACTCACCGATGACGGTGACCGTCACCCACCCTGGCTCGGCATCTCTGTATCAGGTGGAAATGATTTCACTGGGACAGGTATTTA
>JABIBH010000412.1 GCA_018652925.1 bacterium
AAACATGACCCCGCAATTTGCATTCATCGATGACGGAATAGTAGTCCCAGGAACCAGCGGCACTCCAGGGCTTACTTGGGTTTATGGGCCAGGAGGATATGCAACAAACCTGCTTGGCGGCTTGGCCGGACCATTTTATCATTTAGACAATGAAATATGGTCTCCAGTTATAGAATGGCCCGAAGGTGACTACACTGGTTGTGAGTTATCGTTCGATGTTTATAGACATCAAGTTTTGACTAATGGCTTGTTTTATACTTGGGATGTTACTTCCAGTATAGATGGTGGCGTAACTTGGGATATTTGGCAGGACAGGTCATTTTGTTACTATGGTGGCCCTGACTATCTACGGTCAAACAATGTTGTTACTGATTTAATGCTCCCCGACAGAAACGCAGTTCGTATTTCTTTTGGAGCATATGAAATAGGATGGATTTGGAACATGGATGGTCTTAACCCGACACCAGCTCCTTATTTTGATAATGTTGCATTCAAAATATATGGCTTTGATGGTCCGGCAATTACTGCAAGAGAAATCGATCTTGCTCAGGATAATTTTCCAACCAATGGAGAGCTTGATTTAGCCAACCCAGGAAATAACGATGTTAGATTTGACATGGCTCGTAACATTGCCAACCACGACCAGATGTTGAACTTACCCGGTGATTCAATTGTAGTTAATATTGTCACAACGCGAACTGGAAGTATATTGAATGAACGGCCTAAATTGTTTTGGTCGATGAAACAAAACCCGTTTTTTAATCCGTATCGAACAAACCCTGCATCTTTAGGATGGGCTTATGGCGATAGCACCTATAACAGTGGCGGTACATTGGTTCCAGATCGATGGAGTGTTGATTTGCCCGACGAAGATTTTTTATATCCAGGTGACATCCTTCATTACTACATAGAAGCGCAAGATAATGTGGCTGGAAATATTGGAACAACTTATCTTCCTGGAAATCTGGATGGGTTTGGGGTTTTTCATGGGGATGATAATTATATTCCACTTCAATGGAGTAGCTCTTTTACTGTTCATGCTTTACCAACAATTACTGATGACCAAATGAGCCAGACAGAGATACTTTTCTGGAACGATTTTGGAAATCAGGGCGGTCAGAGTGAGTGGTATTCTGCTCTTGGCAGACTGGGTGTTGACTATGATATCTATTACACAAACGGACCATCATCAGGAGTGGGGAATGGCTTAGGTGGCAGAGCAACTCCACTTCAACTATCGGGCTATGAAACTATTTTGTACTCAAGTGGAGACCTGAGTTTGTTTACGCTCAGCAATGGTGATTATCAAGAAGATCCAAGCAACGATGTTTATTTACTTGATAGCTGGCTTCAAACAGGCAACAAAAATTTATTGCTTGCAGGTGATAATATTGTATCTGATTTAATGAGTTCTGGTAGCAATTCTGAGAGCTTTGTTTCAACTTGGCTTAGCCTGAATTTTCTTGGAAATAACATTAGGCTGCTGATAGATAATCAGACATCTCCGCAGGTAATTCCCATACCAGGCAATCCAATTTCACACAGTAGTTTTGTTGCATATGGTGGTTGTCCGTTCGCAACATTTGACATTGTTGAGCCTATGGCATCGGCACAGCGGATTGCTGAATTTACAGCACCAGACAGTAGTGCTGGAGCATATAGCTATGCAGCGGGAATCTATAACCAAAACATGAATTCAAATATTGTTTATTTCCCAGTGGATTTTAGCAGATGGTATACTCCTGCAGATTATGGTTCAGGCACATCAGCCAGAACAGATGTGCTTTCAGATATATTGTTGTTTTTTGGTCATCCGCTAGAAAGCCCAGTAACTGATATTCCAGCGAACACTGTTTTTACTCTGAACTGTTTTCCAAATCCATTTAACCCGATTACTAAAGTTTGTTATAACATGCCAATTGCTGGTAACCTTAAAGTTGTGATTTACAACATCAAAGGAGAGCAAGTTTGCAAGTTGCTTGACCATAAAGTAGAAGAGGGATTAGGATCGTTATATTGGAACGGTAGAAATGAAGAGGGATCAGAAGTCGCATCTGGGGTATATTTTGTTGAATTAAAAAACGCTCAAAGCAGACTTGTAGATAAAATAATGTTAATTAAGTGATAATCTTACTGTTGAAAAAAGGTTTTCCGGCAAGGGAGAAACCATCGACTAAGTTCATTATTATTAAAAGGTAAAGTTAACGATAGTCTATTGTGACCGTTGATGTTATGTAGATAATTATGACAATAATTCAAATATGGGGCTACACAGATAACTCTATTTATGTTATACTGTTGCAAGGATAGTATAATTTTCTTCACCGAAGGTCTACCTATGGTCCTCAATGCGCGTTTGTACATTTTATTACTTTTGTTGTTGTTGGCTTCTAGCCTTACTGCTTCAGATTATTTTAGTAGCGAGCCTGTG
>JABIBH010000413.1 GCA_018652925.1 bacterium
CGATAAGTTTGTTCAACATTGGTAATTCCGGACTACCCTCAACTTTTGAAGAATGAAAACCGGGCAACATCAGCCTGGTAAAAGTACCTTCAGAAGTTTCAACTTCCAATGCCTGTAGGTCGCCTACTTGAACATGGAAATTAAGTTGATCAGCGGATTGATTTGTCAGGGCAAGTTGTGATTTTCCGCTAACGGGAATTTCAAAAGTGTCAGCCATGAGTGGAAAAGCAAAAAGTGCAGTCATAACGACTGCCATAATCATAAGTTTGCGCATTTGCGAACCTTCCTTTGGGTGATTTAAATCTGTCCATTATTATAGTATTAAAATATCACGTATCTATCACGCTACTGTGACTAAATAGTTCTCAATACTTCAATCTGATAAATCAGTTTTCTGCTACCAGCTTGAATTCCAAGCGAATCATAAGATCCCACAACTTCAAAAGGTGAATTAGCGACAAGTTCAGTCCACTCTAACTTGTTATAACTGCGCAATTTATAAGTCTCATTTATGTGCTCATCTTTGTTTTCAACCAAGATATGGCTGATTACAGTCTCCAACCTCGATATTTGATCTGGAGGCAAGTAATTCACTACCTGAGTAACCTTGCAGTCATCACGACTACCTGTCCAAATATCTTCTTCAGGGACATCGTTGTCATAATCCGACAAACTGATTCCAACCAAATACAATCCACCAGTGTTCAATGACTGCGAAACCTGCTCCAAATGCTTGAGCATTGCTTCATCACTATGGAGATGCCTGATACTGTTAAACGGATTGAATGCGATATCAAACTTGCACTGCAATTGCGAATTGAAATCAATCATATCTGCTTCAAATAATTCACAGGCAAGCCCACTATTTTTACTGTACCGGATCATTTCCTGATCGATATCAAAGCCGGCCACATAATAACCGCGTTGAGCAAGCAATCGGAGACATCTACCGGTTCCACACGCTGGTTCAAGCCACTTGAGTGATTTATTGAGTTGGAGATGTTTAGAAACTATCCACAGGTAAGTATCGACTTCTTCTGAAGTTCCGGGAGTGTGAAGTATGTCGTAGACTGTTGGATCGGAATACATGGCCACCAAAATTTGCTGGATGAAAAATAATGTTTGTCAGCTCGCGGGTAGGTTAAGTCCCCTGTCCCACCTTAGTCCACCCACGAGCCTCCAGGAATTATAGATCAGCTTTATCAGCTTCGTATACTTCTTTTAATTATTTAGCACCCGAGCCACAGCAACTTTTGCCTTCATTTTTCGTTTTTTCACAACGTTTGCTCATTAGAGCTTCCGCTTTTGCATCGTTAACAGCACTGTCATATTTGGCTTGAAGCTCTTCAGCGTTAAGATCACAACAGCCTTTGCCCTCACCTAAAGATTTTGCGCAACATTTGTGCAAGCTTTCTTTAGCTGTTGCTTCTGCTGCCAGATCTAATTTGTAACTGTCGTAATTTGCTTTAACGGTTTCAGCATCTTTTCCACAGCACTCTCTTCCAGCTTCTGCAGATTCAATACAACACTTATGCATATCTGCACTGAAAGCAGCAGTTGCTATCAACACCAATGCAATAATCATCAACTTTTTCATTTTATCCCCTTATAAGATTGTTGGTTCATTAATACCATACCATTTTAGTATAGTTTAGTTCCAAACAACCGCAACAACTTTATTGCCTACTTTTTATAGGGTATTACTATTGAGCTAACAATCCCAAGGAGAAGCAATGGAATCAAGGTTCAAAGGCCTAAAAAGACTTGTCGGCAATACACCACTTTTAGCTGTTGAATGCCTTTATAAGGGCGAGAAACGCACTATTTGCGCCAAAGCTGAAAACTTGAATATGACAGGTAGCATCAAAGATCGTATGGCTTTGCATATTCTCAGGCATGCTTATAAAACCGGTGATTTGCAACCAGGGTCAACAATAATTGAAGCGACCAGCGGTAATACTGGGATTGCTTTTGCTGCAATCGGAAGATCTCTGGGCCATCCTGTTGTAATATATATGCCAGACTGGATGAGCAGTGAACGGGTAAATATCATCAAATCACTTGGTGCTGAAATCAAACTTGTCTCAAAAGAGCAAGGTGGTTTTCTGGACAGTATTGAAATGGCTGAAGAACTTGCTGCTTCTATGAAAAACAGTTTTCTTCCCCGACAATTCAGCAACCAGGATAACAGCGATGCTCATTATCAGACAACCGGACCAGAGCTTTATTGGCAACTGAAATACAACAGCCTGTCACCCGATGCATTTATAGCTGGCGTTGGCACAGGCGGCACAATAATGGGTGTTGGGCAATACTTGCGCGAAAAAGACCCATCGATACAAATCTATCCTCTTGAACC
>JABIBH010000414.1 GCA_018652925.1 bacterium
ACACTGTCAGCGCAGCTATGCGTATATCGATGCCGGAATTATTCTAATTTTTAATCCGACAACACCATCCGCATTGCATCAACCTGATTACCGGCACGCAGTTTTACGAAATAGGTTCCTGAGCTTACTGACTGCCCTGCTTTGTCATTACCATTCCAGACCAAGTTGTAAATTCCTGCGCCTTGTGATGAATTGACCAGAGTATTGATTTCCTGGCCCTTCACATTGAAGACTTTCAGTGAAACAAAACTGTCTTGTGATAATCGATAACTGATTGCAGTGCTGGCACTGAATGGGTTTGGATAATTCTGGTAAAGCTTGCAGACAGTCAACTGATCATCGAAAACTCCACTGATATCTGAAAACTCAAATGCACCCATATCTGGAGCTGAACCGCTGTACTGGCTTGGCTCAAGATTAATCAATGTGTAAGGGCCAGCTTCAAAGTATGCAACACCGGCGTCAACACATTGCGAGTTTTCCAGCAATGTGAAATCATAATTAGTTGGATCGGCAAATAACGGATTGGTATCGATGTTGTGATGACCTGTGCCGCCATCAGGCATTGTCAGGTTACAGTAGTAGACTCCTGCTGAGCTGCCCCAACCGTTGAAAACATCGTCGCTGTACATGCCCGGATTGTCATAGACAATTGTGTTTACAAAATATGAATCTGTGTAGTTGAGATATGTTGCGCCGCCATCGCCTGTAACGGCGGTGTTCTCTGTAAATGTACAGTTTACAAAAAAGATGGAATTGCCCAGGCCAAGTGTGTGAACTGCGCCGCCACCTGCGTACATGGTATAATTATCGACAAAGAGACAGCCGGTAAATTTTGTACCATAAATACCGTAACCGGAAACTGCACCACCACCATAGTTGCAATGATTTTGAAGAAACTCACAGTTTGTAAATTCTGTATAGTCGTCAGCAGAAAATTTGATTGCTCCACCCTCACCATAACATTCGTTACGGATAAAAGTACAATCGGTGAAACTGGAATTGTAAGTACCCATAGCGTAGATAGCTCCACCCATACCGTTGGTGTCAGCTTCATTATCGGCAAAAACGCAGTTATTCATTACTACACTCGAACCCAATATTGCCATTCCGCCGCCATGCATATCGGGATAACTGCCAGTTGCAAATCCATGTTCGATTCTGCAATAAGTCATTGTAATCATATCATTTGTATCTATACGAATTCCGCCCCAACCTGTAGACGGATTATCTGTGGTAAACAAAATCATCGAGCTTTCAGAACCTATTGCCTGAAGATTACCACTGACATTGAATTTGTAATAACCCTGGAAGTTAACTTCAACGCCTGGTTCAATATTGAGAGTTTGTCCCGATGGCACAGTCACATGACCGGTAACAAGGTACGGTGAATTATTTTGAGTCCAGGTGCCTGACTGGATGCCACTGACGTTTGTTTGGGCAACAGCAAGGCAAGGAACAAGTAGTAGAAATAGAATCAGATTTCTCAAGGTGTCTCCATTTTGCAAGTAATTGGTGCGATTTTTTCAGTAACTTAGTATTATACCACATAGTTGTAGTAATAATCAAACCCGTAAGGATAGTAATGGACAACAAACTTCATGAAAAAGCGATAAATGCTCTGCGACAGGTAAACGATCCTGAAGTCGGGATGAACATTGTACGCATGGGACTTGTTCATTCGCTGGAAGTAACTGAGAATTCTGCCAGATTGGTAATGCTTGCAACCAGTCCATCGTGTCCAATGGGAGTCATGCTTACCGAAACAGCCCGCGCTGCCCTCTCAACAGTTCTACCGAAAGACGCAGAGATTGATGTCACTCTGGATCTCAACATCCCATGGTCTGAAGATTTGATGCAGGAAGAAAGCAACGAACCTGTCAAAGAACTTCAAGCACCACTTACTCCAGTTGCAGTTGGCAGGCTCCCATATCTTATAATTGCAATTATGTCTTTGATTGTCGGTTTTGCACTTGGCCTGCAAAGAACAGGACTTGCGTTTTCACTGCCCGGTAACCCATCGATTATGATGCACGGTCCGCTTGTAATTGGCGGTTTCTTTGGAGCAGTAATAAGTCTTGAACGTGCTGTTGCTTTACCGTGGAAGTGGTGCTGGCTTGCACCTGCCTTGATGGGGCTTTCAGCTCCTGCAACTTTGATTCTTGGTGTTGAATTTGGTGCACCACTGCTGACAATTGGTAGTGCAATCTTCCTGCTGACAAACATTGTACTGACTTACAAACACCAGACTCTGTTCAACGCAGCGATGGCAGTTGCAGCTCTGAGTTTTCTGTTTGGAAACGTGGCATGGCTGCAGGGCGCACCAATTCCACATATTGTGCAGTTCTGGGCATCG
>JABIBH010000040.1 GCA_018652925.1 bacterium
CTTCAGCGGTAAGTTTTTCCCGACTGGAAATAACCTCCTGTTCAGCCAGTTGCTGAGTTGTGACTGCATTTTCCCTGTCGGACTGAGCCTTGATTCTGGCAGATCGAATATCTTGTGCGCTTGCAGTCGTAGCAATCAGAAGTAAAATCAGAAGAAGTTTTTTCATGATCCAACCTTCCCAAGTGGAAGGTTAATCAGCTCAACCGGTCGCATTCGAGTTGCCATTTCCATTGCCCTGGAAATCGATCGGTTGTACTTGTTTTCCAGAACTTCCCAATTGCCAGATGCAACATTGTAATCTCCGCACATGCTTTGGTCGGGAGTCATCCAAAACAGGGACAGCCTGCCAATTCGCAGAACATCAACTGAAAGTTCCTGCTCATCAATTCTGATTTTAGTTGGATAAACTTCAACAGTTGAGCCGTAGCCTGCTTCAACCTGGAACGCCTCCAGCAGCCGTCGTAGTTTTTCAGCCGAAGTAAAGTCTGGTCGGGCCAATTCCTGGCTTAAAGACTCCAGGCGTATTGAGCGCTCTTGTTCAAGGAACGGCAAATCATTGGTAACTGCAGAATCAAGTTTTGTCAGCAATACGCCCAGCGTGTCTACCAGGGATTCTCGTAATCGTTTTGATTCAGCTAACCGACGAGTCAGTTCATCTGCCCTGTCCTGCATTGCATCTCTTCTTTGCAAAGCAAGATCCCTGCGCTTGGTCAGATATTCAACATCGCTTCTAGCGCTTCTATAGCGAGCATCAAGTGCTGACTTTTCAGCTGACCAGGTTTCAGAACTTTGTTGTGTCTGCTTCTGAATTTCAATTGTTCCAGACACTGTTTCCTGCACATCGCCTTGAGCAAACAGATTTCCGGCAAGTAACAAAATCAGAACAGTAATTCTGGAAAGCATCTTTTCTCCTATTTCAACATTTGGACCGATTTAAACATTCTTGAAATATCAGGATCTGAAAACAGAGTGTTGTCACTTCTCCATGCAGAAATAATCAACATTCTGTCAAACGAGAGAAACCCTTCAATCCATTTGCGCTTTTCATTATCTCCGGTGCATAGAAGCTGAATCCCCTCCATGCCGTTACGCATAATAGGAGTCTGTTTTTGAATAACCAGATTCTGGTTTTCGACCATTATAATAACATTTTCCAGAACATGTTCTGCAGTCATTACATCCGATCCGTTTGCCAATTCAAAATAACTGAAAACAATAATACCCTCTGTGTCAGAGCGTTTGCACTCTGTACTGACCACAGCAGTGTTGCTGCTATGTTCTGAAGCCAAAACCCTTATTTTCTTTGCTGAACACCAGGCTGGCCACTCAGCAAAGTAGCCTCCGTCAGATTCCTTTGACAGCTGGCTTACAACCTCGTTACCAGAATCTTGAAACGGTGTACTCGTTGGTTCAGAAGTGACTTCTTTTGTAACTTCTTTTTCAGATTCATTGCTGCCGCACCCACAAATCGCAACAATCATCATTAACAAAACTATTTTTTTCATGAGTCATTCTCCAAAAGTTGTTCAACCTGATCCATCAGTTTTTCAAACAGAGAAAACACTGCTTCCACAGGCTCTGCCGATGCCATATCGACACCAGCCGTTTTCATTGTCTCAACAGGATACACGCTTGCTCCGCTGCGCATAAACCCAAGATACTGTTCGCGTTCTTTTTTGTCGCCAGATAGAACTTTTTCAACCAGTGCTGCTGCTCCTGCAAACGCGGTTGAGTATTGATAGACATAATAATTATAGTAAAAATGCGGGATTCTGCACCATGTTCTGGAGCTACGCACTTTATCAAACTCAACATCGGGGCCCCAGTATTTTCGCAGAATCTCCAGATACAGTTCATCCAGCGATTCAGCTGTCAGAGTTAACCCCTGCTCCCCGCGTCGGTGAATTTCATATTCAAATTCCGCAAACATTGTCTGCCTGAAAACGGTGCTGTTGATTTGATCCAGATACACATCAAGCAGATACAGTTTTTTGTGACGATCATCGGTCTTCAACAAGTGCTCCATTAACAGCGCTTCGTTGAAAGTTGACGCAACTTCCGCAGTAAAAATAGGGTAGTTGCTGTAAACGTATGGCTGGTTTTTCGCTGCCAGATACGAATGCATGGAGTGGCCCATTTCGTGAGCAAGAGTGAATGTGTCGCGCAGCATTTCACTCCAATTCAGCAGGATATATGGGTCTGTTCCATAAGTTCCGGATGAATATGCTCCCCCGCGCTTGCCCTCGTTCTCGTGAACATCAATCCACCTGCCATCGAGACCAGCCCGAACAACATCAATATATTCCTGACCAAGAGGCGCAAGAGACTCGCAC
>JABIBH010000415.1 GCA_018652925.1 bacterium
AAGGCCAGTAATAATGGCCCGGCCTTCACACTTGTAGAGTGCATTTACTGCATCAATAAATGGCTGCCCCAGACCGCCTGCCAACCTGTGGAGTTCATCAGCCTGTTGGCTGAATGTCTCTTGTCCAAGTTTCAATATTTCTTTATCACTCATTATTAAAACCAAGCCTTCTCAGCAAGTCTAACCAACGCCTTGCCGTACAATTGTCTGGATTTCAAAACAAGATCTGTGACTTCCCTAACGGCTCCTGAACCACCGTGCTCAGAGGTCACATAATCTGCACGACTCTTAACATCCGAACATGCTTCAGGAACAGTCACTGCGAGTTGAGCCATATCCATTGCTGGAATATCGATAAGGTCATCGCCCATATACAAAGCCTCATCGCTTGAACAACCCAGCTCAGCAAGAATTTCTTTCATAGCAGTCTGCTTGTCGAATCGACCCAATTTTATGGAGTCAAATCTAAGTTCTTTAGCCCGAACTTCAGCAACTTTACTATTACGGCCAGTAAGCAACGCCAGTTTAATCCCTACTGTCCTTGCCATCACCAGTCCAAGTCCATCTTTGACATTGAATTCTTTCAGCTCTTCACCATTTACGCCAAAAAGCAAGTTGCCGCTGGTTAAAATTCCATCGGCATCAAATACCATCGCTTTTACGTTTTGAAACAACTCCAATTGTGATTGGTCAAGCTGACTTTTTGCATCGTCCAGATATTCACTGTCAGAGAATGGTGGCCACTGCTTTGTCATGAGGTCATCTCCAGGTACAGTTCACGAAATCTGACTGCGTTTTCAACCAAGCTGTCAAACTGTTCAAAAGGCAATTGGCTGCCAGCATCGCTTTTTGCTCTTGCTGGTTCGTAATGTGTTTCGATAAATAAAATATCAGCTCCAGCTGCAACTCCACACCTTGTTAACGATGGCACCAGCTCAGGCTTTCCCCCTGTTGTTCCAGATGAGCTGCCAGGAGTTTGCACAGAGTGAGTTGCATCAAAAACTACTGGAACACCAAGATCTTTCATTGCTGAAATTGACCGGAAATCGACAATTAAATCCCGGTATCCAAAAAACGAACCACGCTCTGTTGCAAGCACATCATCACAGCCTGCATCACGAATCTTTTGCACTACGTGCTGCATATCCTCCGGAGCCAGGAACTGTCCCTTTTTTACATTAACTACTACGCCGGTTTTGGCAGCAGCTTCAAGCAAAGATGACTGTCGGCACAAAAATGCCGGAATCTGTAATACATCAGCAACTTCCGCAACCGTTGCGGCATCCTCTGGATGATGAATATCAGTTACGATCGGTACTCCAAATTCCTTTTTAATATTTTCCAGAATTCGCAATCCCTCTTGCATCCCAGGGCCTCTGTATGAGGATCCACTGGTTCTATTATCTTTTGTATAACTTGCCTTAAAACAACACCCGACAGAATGTGAGTTGCAAACAGAAATAATATCTTCTGCAAGTCGCATCATTTCATCTGGATCTTCCAATACACAAGGACCAGTTAAAAAATAAAGTGGCTGCCTTGAACCAGTCAGATGCTTCCCAATTTTTACTTCAGACAAAATAGCCTCCCAGGCTTTTATTTTTTACTATGCTCAACTGCTGCTGCCACAAAACTCGTAAACAACGGATGAGGATTTGTTGGCCTGGATTTTAGCTCCGGATGGAATTGAACTGCAATGAAAAATGGATGTACAGGGTATTCCAATATTTCTACCAGATTGCCATCTGGTGAGAGTCCAGAAAACACAACACCTGATTCTTCATATTGCTCACGGTATTGATTGTTTACTTCATATCGATGCCTGTGTCGTTCACTGATTACAAGCTCACCGTAACTGGATGCAGCCAGGGATCCTTCCTGCAAATTACAGGGATAAGCTCCCAACCTCATAGTTCCACCTTTGTTTTGCACATCACGCTGCGAAAACATAAGATCGATAACCGGGTGTTCACATTGTGCAGCAAATTCGCTGGAGTTAGCCATCGGTAAATTTACTACATCTCTGCCCAGTTCAATCATGGCACATTGCAAACCAAGACAAATACCAAAGAATGGTATGTTATTATTCCGTGCATATCGAACAGCATTGACTTTTCCTTCAATACCACGATCTCCGAAGCCACCAGGAACAAGAATTCCACAACAACCAGCGAACTTTTCAGCAAATAGATTATCCCCTACTTCGTCACCTTCAAGACTTTCAGAATCTATCCATACCTGCTCAACATTTACCAGATTCGGAATACCTGCATGTACAAAAGATTCAGTTATGCTTTTGTAGGCATCCTTCAGTTCAACATATTTACCAACAATGGCGATTTTTACTTTACCAGGAGGATTGCTAATCACATCCACCATATCACGCCATTGCTGCATGTCTGCCTCTGGAACTTCCAACTGCAACTTGTCACAAATTAGTTTATCCAGATTTTGATCACTCAAACAAAGCGGTACCTGATAAATTGAACTGACATCAGGAGCATCGATTACAGCATGAACCGGCAGGTTGCAAAATAATGCAATTTTTCTACGCGCTTCTTCAGGGACTGGGTTTTCTGCCCTGCAAATAAGAAAATCTGGCTGAATACCGATACTACGAAGTTCTCTTACTGAATGCTGAGTAGGTTTGGTTTTTATTTCACCAGCAGCTTTGATATATGGCACAAGAGTCAGGTGCAGAGATAATGTGTCTTCCACTGGCATCTCCAGCCGCAACTGCCTGATTGCTTCTAAAAATGGAAGTGACTCAATATCACCAACAGTACCACCAATTTCAGTAATAATAATATCAGCATCAGTTGTTTCTGATGGTAACTTCATTCGACGTTTTATTTCATCTGTCACATGCGGAATAACCTGCACAGTTCGCCCAAGATATTCACCTTTGCGCTCTCGAGTCAGAATTGTGTCATAGACCTGGCCACTTGTAAGATTATTAATTTTCGAAAGACTGGTGTCAGTGAATCGTTCATAATGTCCAAGATCCAGATCTGCTTCTGCCCCATCGTCGGTTACATAGACTTCACCGTGCTGGTAGGGACTCATTGTTCCAGGATCGACATTCAGATATGGGTCAAATTTTTGTAGTACAACATTCAGGCCCCTGGACTTTAGTAACCGCCCTACCGATGCTGCGGCAATCCCTTTTCCCAGTGCGGAAACAACTCCACCAGTAACAAAAATAAACTTGGCCATCGTTTAAAACCACCTTTTGTAACAGACTTCATCTAATGAAAAGATGTTAATCTGTTTTTACAGACTTGGAAAGAGTGTTAATCGTTTTTTGTCAGCAGTTGTTCAACCTTAATCAAATCTTCCGGTGTATCAACGCCAATTGTAGGCGAGGCATCACAGACCACCTTTATTACCATGCCTGATTCAAGTGCTCGCAACTGTTCGAGCCCTTCAATCATTTCCAGTTTTCCTGGTGGCATCTCAATAAATTTTTGTAGAGCCTTGATCTTCCATGCATAAACCCCTACATGCCGTAAAGCGGCAGAATGAGGATTGACTTCCCGCCCAGGAAATCTTCCAGGCAATGGAGCGCGTGAGAAATAAATTGCATGGTTATTATTGTCGACAAGCAATTTCACTACATTTGGCATCATCCATTCCTGTTTATCAATGAACGGATGTGCAAGAGTCCCCAAGTCAGCGTCTTTATCTGAGTCCAAACTAACAACCAGTCTATCCAGGTCTTCAGGGTTCATCAACGGTTCATCGCCCTGTACGTTTACAACGATGTCGACATCCATTCCTGCAACCACTTCACCAACCCTGTCGCTTCCGCTTTGATGCTCACCAGTCATGACGCATTCAAATCCTGCAGATTTAACAACATCCATAATTCTTTGGTCATCGGTGGCAACCAGAACTGTCGATGCAGTTTTCATCAGTGAAGCTCGCTGCGCAGCATGAACCACAAGTGGTTTACCACGAAGCAATGCAAGAGCTTTTCCGGGAAACCTTGTGGAGCCATATCGCGCTGGAATTACAACTACTGTTTTCATTTCCTACTTCCATGTATAAACAAAAAAAGTGGAGCTCATCCCGCTGAACGGGCTGAGCTCCACTTTGAAACTATCAATACTCTAGAACGGTTGTACACTAACCTTCTTACGACTTTTGCCGTAGCGTCCGTACAAAACCTTACCGTCGATAAGAGCAAACAAAGTGTCATCGTTGCC
>JABIBH010000416.1 GCA_018652925.1 bacterium
AACAATATGATGAAGCAAATGCTCACTTTTGTCGATGCCTGGCAGTTAACAACAGTTACACTGATGCACTTGTAGGTCTGGGGATTTGTGAAGAGCATGAAGGTAATTCGAGACGTGCATTAAGCTGTTATATGAGAGCAGTTAATATCAACGAAATGACTCCAGAGGCGTGGTGCAGAGGCAGTAAAGTCCTTGAAGAGTTGAATTTTGTTGATAATGCAGCAACCTGGCAAGCAAAAGCCAAACAACTTTTCCCAGAATATTATGAAAATTATGCAGTTAATCAGTTGCAACCTTCGTAATACTGTTTAATGATACTGATATGAATTCAATAATAAATCTGCAGCCAAAGATGCTGCCTGCACACCAGAGAGTATGGACCAATCGAAATTTACGGATGGCAACTATTGAAGCTGTCGGTTTTGATATGGATCACACGCTTGCTCTCTATAATTCTGCAACTTTTGAACAGCTTTGTTTTGAGCTGGCAATTGATAATTTAATCAATGTCAAAGGCTATCCTGAAGAGATCAGGAGTATCAGTTATGATCGTAAAGCTGTTGCACGAGGTCTGATTATTGATAAAAGGCATGGGAATATTATCAAGGTCGATACACACGGCTATGTTGCCCGTGTAAGGCATGGTGGGAAACTTCTCAGTAGGGAAGAGCGCCGCAAGTATTACAAGCGTGGGAGAATAAGGCTCAGCCCCAAACGGTATCGTGTTGTTGATACTTTGTTCGATTTGCCTGAAGGGTCTCTGTACACTGAGCTTGTTACTTTAAAAGATAGTCAACCTAAACTGCTTAAAGTTAGTTTCAGAGTTCTGTTTGACGATATCAGAAACTCAATAGATACAATTCACAGGGATGGTTCGTTAAAGGAAACAATCGTTGCAGAAATACCCAAGTATTTCAAACGCGATGACCTTTTGTCCAAAACTTTGGACAAGTTCAGAAGTGCAGGCAAAAAGCTGTTTTTATTGACTAACTCTGATTATTCCTATACCTGCGCTGTTATGAATTTCATTCTCAGCAGCAAGACCAAAAACTGGGAAGAATATTTTGACTTAGTAGTTTGTTCAGCTCAAAAACCGGGATATTTTCTGGAGAGTGGAAAAGGTACAAAAATTAATGGCAGCAAATGTAACTGCTTCAGCGGTGGTGATGCCTTTTTCCTGGAGTCAAAAGTGGGTTCACTGGGTGACCAAATTCTCTATTTTGGCGATCATACTTATGGAGACATACTGCGGAGTAAGAAAAGTGTCGGTTGGCGCACTGCTATGATTGTTCCAGAAGTTGAAACAGAGGTACTCGCTGCGGAGCCAGTATCCAGATCAATCAGGGCTTTGGAAGAGACTCAGGCAATGATTGAAGAATTATCACTGGAAAAAGATCATCTGCTTGAAATTGGCGAAGACACAGTTGAAATACAGCAACAGATTGAATCCAGTTTATCTCGCAGAGCTATTCTGAGAAAGAGGATTGCATCTATTTATAATCCCTACTGGGGCTCGATATTTCGTGAGGGACGTGTTCCCAGTCGATTTGGTGGTCAAATCAGGGATGTAGCATGTATTTATACTAGCAGGGTAAGTAACCTGTCACACTATTCAGCGCATAAGTTTTTTGCCAGCGTAGTCGAGCAAATGCCACACGAATAATTGGTTAGAAAAATCTTGCAAGAGGTATTATAATTCAGGTGTAAATTATTTGAGCGCGGGCTACCGCAAAATTCAATAATACACCTCTAACGGAGGAATCATGAGCAACCCAAAGAACATTCTTATTGTCGGGACTGGTACAATTGGTGAGCCGCTGACTGGATTATTCAGTCACTACAAAGACCAACTTGGCATCGACGACGTTATTTTTCACAAGCATACTCCACTGCTGACTGACCGTAGTAAAGTGAAGAATATGATTCGTCGTGGTGCAAAAATGGCTGCACATGCTGACAGGATTGATAAGTTCAAGGATATCGGTATCGATGCATCGATGACTACTGAGGAAGCTTTGGAGTCTGCAAGCATAGTTATTGATTGCACGCCAATGGGTAACAAAATGAAAGAAGAAGTGTACTCAAAATATGAGGATAACACTGAACTCTTTATTGCTCAGGGTAGTGAATTTGGTTTCGGTAAACAGTATGCTCGTGGAGTCAACGATTCTATTTTGAATAGGGATGAAGACAAGTATTTGCAGATTGTTAGTTGTAATACTCATAATCTGTCTTTAATTATTGAAACTCTTGGAATCGGTGATGAGGGCCCTGACAATCTTGTTGAAGGTCGATTCGTCTGTATCCGTCGTTCAAACGATGTCAGCCAAGATGATAACTTCCTGCCAAGTCCTGAAGTTGGAACTCACAAAGACACAAAATTTGGAACTCACCATGCCCGTGATGCATGGCATCTTTTTAGTACACTGGGTTATGACTTGAAACTGTTCTCTTCAGCACTGAAGCTGAATACAAATTTCATGCATACATTGCAATTTCACTTGAAAGTTAAAAAACCGGTTACTCAAGAGGAACTACTGGAAAGATGTAAAGAGAATGACAGAGTTGCGATGACTCACCGTCACACTGCAAACTCAATCTTCTCATTTGGACGCGATCATGGATTCTATGGTCGTATCTTGAATCAGACAGTAATTCCTTATGATGGAATTCATGTTTCAGAAGATGGTACCGAGATTACCGGCTTCTGTTTCACTCCACAGGATGGAAACAGTCTGTTAAGCTCTGTCTCGGCTGCTATCTGGGCTCTTTACCCTGATACATACGAAAAAATTGTTCAGTGTCTGCAACCTTACTTCTTTAACGAGGTTTAATTCAGGCTTTGAGGATTTGATCAGGCTGCGCTCCTACTGGAGCGCAGCTTTTTTTGTAAGTTCAATTGCTCTGCGGCGAGCTGGCAAATCAGTGTCAATCACTTCAATAAGTGGTAAAGCGGATTTGAGCGCTGATCTTGCAGCCGAGAAGTCGCCAATTTCAATTGATGCGTCTGCCAGTAAAAGCCATGCCTGGTGAAGACTAGGGTTGGTTTGCAAGATTTGTCTTGCCTGAACAGCTGCTTCTCCCGGTTGGTTATTGTTTAAATATGCTTCCCCAAGTTTCCATTGCTGAAACCATTTCTCATGAGGAGCTGATTCTGAGGAAGCCTCAACTGAAAGTTGCCAATGTTTTACGGCGCCAGAGTGGTCATTATTGTACTCACTGAGTATTGCATCGCGTTGGTGTATCAAATTGGCAATACCACTTTTAACGAAATCGAATTTGTCATATCCTGTACTTGCAATTTTTTCTTGAAACTTTTCTAGCCATAAATCCGACTCAACACTATCTCCTTTTAATGCAAAATAAATTGCTTCCCATGGGAATTTGTCTGTGTCGGACTCAAATGAATCGATCATTTGTCTGATAGCCTGCAGCTGGAAATCCTGTAAATCATTAACCAGGCAGCATTGAACTTCAAGCCCATTGATTTCTGCTTGATAACGATTGGAAGTATCTTCAATTCTAAGTTTGTCGAGTAGTTTTTTTGCTGCCTTTACTCGTCCTTGTCTCATCTGAAGTGTTGCAATGCCAATAAGTGAGTGCACAAAATCCGGTTGGATATCCAAAGCTTTCAGATATTCTTCTTCGGCTTCCTGATATCTGCCTGTCCAGGTTAACAGTTCGGCAAGAGAGTCGTGTGAATTGGCAATATCTGGAACAAGATAACTGTAATGTCTGAAAT
>JABIBH010000417.1 GCA_018652925.1 bacterium
ACTGGATGTTCCAGTCACTCTTGAAGTATCAGATGTTCAGGCAGTAATGCTTTCCGGCTCATCAGTTATTGCTGATGCCGATGGCGTTCACTTGAGCTGGGAACTTTCATTGACTGAAGAAAACATTTACTTCAATGTTCTGCGTTCACCAGCCGGTGAAAATAACTACGCAGAGTTGAATATCATTCCTGAAGCAAATACACCATTGAGCTATTTTGCCAGTGATACTTCAGCTGAACCTGGCGTGAGCTATAACTATCAAGTGAACTTCTCACTTGAAGACAATAGCAGTGTACTGTTCACTTCTGAAGCAATCATGGTTCCAATAATGCCTAATGCTTTGCACGCGAATGTTCCAAACCCATTCAACCCATCGACTAAAATTACTTATGACTTGAGTCAACCTTCAATGGTTAAACTGACGATTTATGACATCGCCGGTCGAGTTGTTTGTAACCTGGTCAACGAACATGTTGGCGCTGGTCGTCACGATGTTATCTGGGCTGGAAAAAACAACAAGGGAGAGCCAGTAACTTCTGGTGTATACTTCTATCTTGTTGAAGCTGGCGGTTTCCGTCAGAGCAAAAGGATGATGCTGGTTAAATAAGACTAATATTATCCTGAATATCGTATTGCCCCTCGTCACAAATGTGACGGGGGGCTTTTGCGTAACATCATGTTTGTGATTTAGGCTCAAAGAGTAGTAGAAAACAAGTCAGTTAACAAAAAAGCAAAGGTGAAACGTCATAATACACTGGTATAAATGCAATTAAGCCATAATATGGATATTGTAATATGTTTTATGTATAAGTAATATATCAAAAAACAGTCACACATATTGTTGCAAAAATGTGATAGTATCAGCAGACGTGTTCCCGATAGATAAATTGTTCCCGAACCAAGGAGAGACCCCGCATGAGAACGCCCCTGATGATTCTTGTAATTCTAGCATTGGCATTTGGTACAGCATCGGCTGGGATGCAACCAACTCTTAACGCAACGGCCCCTGAAAAAGGCTATGATCACATCGGTATTACCCACTCTTCCAATACCTTCAGGCAAGGTGGAGAAGACATGGCATCTGCAACTCCTATCGGTGCGGTGCCTTACTTTGATACTGGCACAACACTTGGCCATGTAAATGACTACGATGAAGTATGTCCGTACACTGGATCAACAGCACCTGATGTTGTTTATGTTCTGAATCTTGCAGCGGATGCGATTCTCAACATAGATGCTTGCGAATCACTTTATGACACTAAACTGTATATCTATGATGATCTAATGACTCAACTTGCATGTAATGATGATGCAGGCTGTGGATCTACTGGTTACATGTCAAAAATTGATGCCTTTGCTGTAACTGCTGGCGTTAACTATTACATCGTTATCGATGGCTACGGCACAGACTCCGGTGACTATACATTGGATATTTCGGTTGCTGTTGAGTGCATTCTTGACCCACCTGTAGTGCCTTATGCACTTGAAGGCGAACCTCATCTTGCACCTGAATATGTTGATATTACAAACGGTGGCTGTAATAGTGATCCTCCTGTATATGGCCAAATTCTTGGTGATGTAAACGGTGAGGCAGTTCTCTGGGCTCGCTCTGGTTGGTATTCAGTCGCTGGTGGCGACACTCGTGACACTGACTGGTACGAAGTGATTGCAGGTGGAACTCAGATCTCTGTTACAGCTGAAGCAGAGCAGATTTTCTGGGTAGTTTCTGTTATGCCTCCATTTGATTGTGCAGCTTTGACGCTTGGCAATGAAGTTACTCTTGCGCCATGTGTAGCAGGCTCATTTGTAATTGATACAGTTCCTGGGGAAACCTACTGGATTATTGCTCTACCTACTACTTACACAGGACCAGTTACTGAATTCCAGTATATTCTGAATATTAGTGGTCTTGAAGAGGAATTTATTCCAAGTGAATTCCCTGACATTGCACTCAGCGCTACTACAATTGACCTGGGTAACGTTTTGATTGGCACAGAAGGTCAATCATTTGTAACAGTTCAAAATATTGGGCTCCTGCAACTGGATCTTACCTGTGCACTTGCAGGTACAGACTTTTCTGTTATGCCAACAGCTCTGAGTCTTCCTTATATGGCAGAAGATGACCTGGTCATAAGTATCACGCCATTGACTGTTGGTACTTTTGTTGACACCGTGACAATCACAAGTAATGACCCTGATGATCCTGTTGTAACTGTTGCCTTGTCTTGTACAGGCTTTGATTCTCCAGTGATTGGTGTGTCACCTGCTTCCTTTGATGTCGCACTTGTCTCCGGTACAACTGCTGACTATCCATTGACAATCAGTAACACCGGTCCTGTGGACTTGAACTACAGCATCGAAATTGCTAGTGGTGCAAAATCAACAGTTCAATTTGGTGATATTGAAAACAATGACATAATTGCAAATGGACATGTTGTTCCAATTGCATCTCTACCTTGGTCAGAGCAAACTATGTCAATTGGTAATGAAACTGACATAGATGCTAAGTCATCTCGTGGTTCAGCTTCAGGTTTGAATGTCACATCTCGTGGCGAACAGATCTTTGGCGACACAAGTAATGTCTACGGTCCTGGTGGAACCAGAAACCGTGGTAACTTCTTCTTCTGCGATACCTCAACAACTCTGCTGGAGCACAGATTCTATCTGAATGCTACTACAGCTGATGACATGTGGTTCCTGGTTTACGAATGTGGTACTGACATTGGTACGTATAATCTGATCAGTTCTGCACAAATTACAGGTGCAGGCCCTGGTGAGGGCTGGTATAGTTCAGGTAATCTTGATGTACCTCTGACAGCAGGTAATTACTATATTCTGACTACCTACTGGGTTGCCAGTTCTAACTATTACAACCAGCAGGGAATCACTCCATTCCCAATCGACACTGATTTCGGCCAACTGGTTACTGCTCTTGGCTGGGCTTGGGGATACGATGTAGGAGTGCCACCAGTAACAAGTATGGTTGTTCCTGCTGATCCATTCAGTGGTGATCCAATTGCTTACCATCAAGCAGTTGTAACTGGTTCTGGAACCAGCTGGCTTTCAGTTGCTCCTGCCAGTGGAACAGTTATTCCAACTGGCTCTAATGATGTTACAGTTACATTTGATGCTACTGGTCTTTGTGATGGTGTCTACAATGCAAATATTGTTGTCAGCAGTAATGATGTACTAACTCCTGTTGTTACCGTTCCTGCAAGCCTGACAGTTACAGGCGGCGTTCCTGATATCGATGTTACTGCAATTGCCGACTTTGGTGATACATATCTATTCGATTTTTCAGAACAGACAATGACGGTTACAAATGTTGGTTGTACTCCACTTGATATAACCACTATAGCAACAACTGGTGATTTCTCTGCCAGTGAAGTCGCTGCTCTTCTTGGGCCGGACGAATCACTGGACATTATTGTTACATTTTTCCCACTAACTCTTGGTGCTCACACAGGCACTATTACATTTACCAGCAACGATCCTGCTACACCTTCACTGGTTATTGATCTGACTGGTAATGCAATAGAAGCCCCTGTAGTTGGCGCAACACCAAATCCTATGGAAGTATCTGTAGATGTAGGCAATAACGGTTCTGCAATTCTAACAGTTACTAATAGTGGTGGGTCAGATCTTGACTTTACTGCCGAGGCAATACTTAGTCGTGGTGATCGTACAAGTTACGATTATACTCCTCATGCAAAAGGTGAAGAAGACCTTAATGTTGGTGGCAGAGGCAGTGGTGGACCAGATGTCTTTGGCTACTCATGGATTGACAGTGATGAAGCTGGCGGCCCAGTTTACAACTGGGTAGACGCTACTGTAGGAACTTTTGCATTTGATACTGGTGATGACTCCAGTAATGGACCATATGCTCTGGGATTTGATTTTGACTTCTACGGTCAGACATTCAACTCTGTACTGGTTTGTTCTAACGGATTTATCAGTTTCACATCCAGTGCAACTTCATATTCAAATGGTATGTTCCCAGATGTGGGTTCTCCAGCAAACTGTCTCGCTCCATTCTGGGATGACTTGAATCCTACTGATGGCGGTACTTGCTATGTTTTGGCAGAAGCTGGCAGATTCATCATTCAGTATGATGCATTTGTACCTTACGGTGGAGTTGGTGGACCATACACATTCCAGGTAATCTTGAATGCTGACGGTTCAATTGTTTATCAATATGCAACAATGGGTGATCCTCTGGATAGTTGTACAATTGGAATACAGAATGCCGATGGTACTGATGGGCTTATGGTTGCTTACAACGCACTATACATCCATGACGGCTTAGCTATCGAAATTGCATCAACACCACCATGGATGGTTGTTACCCCTGAAATTGGCACTGTAGTTGCAGGCGGATCATTTGATTTGGCTGTAGACTTTAATTCTGCGGAGCTTGCTCCTGCTGATTATCTGGGCTCAATTATGATTGCAACAAATGACCCAGCGACGCCACAGTTGCCAGTTCCTGTGACATTGACAGTTGGTGCTCCAGTAGGTGTAGGTAGTTTACCAATCGCCTATGCATTGAATCAAAATATGCCTAACCCGTTCAACCCATCAACAACAATCAAATTTGCATTGCCTGTTAGTGGCCATGTCGATCTAGTTGTTTATGATGTTGCTGGACGTCTTGTTAGAACTCTGGTTAATGGAGACATGGAAGCAACAGATCACAGTGTGATCTGGAATGGTCGTGACAACGACAACCGTCAGGTTGCTAGTGGTGTATACTACTATCGTCTGACTGCTGATGAATTCAATGATACCAGAAAGATGATGTTGGTTAAGTAAGACCGGCAAATCTGATAGAAAAAGCCCCTCGTCACAAATGTGGCGAGGGGCTGATTTTTTAAGCTAGTTCCAGTTCAATCCAGGTAGTTTTTACCAAGGGGTATTGATCAAGTTCATTTCTCACATCGATGAGCAGATCAATTCTACCAGTTAAATCACCACCACCACTTATTTCATAATGATGAGCTGGGGCATAAGCCTCAACCCCCATGGCTTCCGGATGGATCTTTTCCTCAACAACCGTATTAACCTTTTTCACTCCACGAGGCATTGCTTTCAGAGTTGATAAAATTTCATCACCGTACTGTTTTGCATATGCATGGAAAGTATAGCTGAAACGTGCAGAGCTTATCTTGTTGTCCGCTTCAATTTGAAGTCCTGTTTCTGCAAACATCTTTTTGGCATTACGTTTTAGAAGTGCTCTTGTGTTGCTGTCAACAATCAGATGACAGTCATCACTGTGAACTCTTACTTTTTCCAGCAATTTTTTTGCAGTTGATGGGCCGGTAATTTCTTCTTCAAGGCAATACCAGAGCATACCCTGATTGCCAGCGCCAAGCATGATGCCTGAAAGAAATCCATGCACCAAATCGTATGGGCCAGCGAAAACCATTTTGTAAAATGATGAAGGTCGTTTTTTTGTAGTAGTCATCTTTAATCTCCTACAGGAAAAATACCAGGGTAACGATTACGAAAACCGGAACCAGAATTGGCAGTGAATATTTCAGCATATAACCAAAAAAGCTTGGCATCGGAATACCGGCTTCTTCAGCAATTGATTTAACCATAAAGTTTGGTGCATTGCCGATATAGGTCATAGCACCCATGAATACTGCACCTGCACTGATAGCAGTCAGTTTGGCAATGAAATCTATATTGCCATTTGTGGCAAGCATTCCTGGAACTTCACTTTCACTAATACTGCCAAGAGCAGTGTTGAAGAAGACCAGGTAGGTTGGGGCATTATCAAGGAAACTCGAAAGTCCACCAGTTACCCAGAAATAGTGCAATGGAGTACTTACAAATTCAATCAGTCCTGCCAACGCACCGTCAGAGCCAACTTGCAGAATAGCTAGCGCCGGGATGATTGTCATGAAAATACCTGCAAATAGATAGGCAACTTCCTGAATCGGAAACCAGGAGAATTCATTTTTATCGCGGATTGCTTTGGTAGTGAATTTTAGAGAGAGAAGTCCCATTAATATCAGGAATAGATCTCTGGTAATATTTTGCCACGCCATTGTCACATGGCCAATCACATGGAACTCAGGGAGTTTAACAGAACCGGAGAATAAAACTCCAGCCATCACACCAAGTAGCATCAACAGGTTATGAAGGCCTTCAATTTTAATCTTGCTGTCTGTATTGTCATCGGGAATATTTTCTTCTTTTCTGAACCAATAACTATCGACGGCAAAAAATATTCCAAGTAACAGTGTAGCTACCAGTGCCATGTGAGGCAGCAGAGCTTTAGTTACCCAGAAAAAGGGAACGCCGTGCAGAAAGCCTAAAAACAATGGTGGGTCTCCCAGAGGGGTCAAACTTCCACCAACATTGGCAACCAGGAAGATAAAAAAGATAATTATGTGCACTTTATTTCGACGCCATGAGTTGGCTCTAAGCAATGGCCGAATCATAACCATCGCAGCACCGGTTGTTCCAATCCATGATGCCAGCAAAGTACCAATAAGTAGTAAAATGAAGTTTACTTTTGGAGAACCACGAAGCGAACCACCAATATAAATTCCACCAGCAACCGTATAAAGAGACCAGAGCAGAATTATAAAAGGGATATAATCAATTAAATAAATATGAATAATTGATTGTATCGCTTCGAATTTGTATGCAAAAAGAAATGGAACAGCAAAGGCAATTGCCCAGAAAGCAGATATCTTTGGGAACTGTTTATGCCAGAAATGTGGTGCTACCAAAGGGAATACTGCAATAGAAAGCAAAATGCCGACAAATGGGATTGCGCTCCAGAGGGGTAGACGTTGGCCAAGCTCAGTGTGATCTGAAGCGTGAACTGCTTCTGCTTGTTGGTCCTGGGGAGCATGATCATGTGCCAGAACACCGGTTGAGAGTAAACTGATTGTTGTTACAACAAGTATAAAGAACAACAGCTTATTGTTGATAATTGGGAGTTTCATATTCCTCCAGACAAGAAAACAAGTCTGTTTTAATCTTGATAATTTCAAGGCAATTTCAATTCTGGAAGCTAGCGGATGGGAGTGCTGGTGTCAATGGTCAGAATGTAATGAAAATTTATTATCAAAATAATGAATATTTTACTTGCAAAATTTCGGTTTTTTATCAATTCTTCTGGTAATTCGGCTGGTAGTTACATGGATGACTACTGGCATGTAGTTGTTCGACAAAAGGAGATTGTTTTGAAAACACTTAAGTTCACTGCCCTGATCGTGACTCTAGCAATGTTGTTCGGTTTTACCGCTGCTCTTGCTGGTGCCATTGAGGTGAACGGTGATATCCGTTACCGTACTTTCATGGATAACAGAGATTTTGATAGCGATACAGAGGCTTACAACTGGAGCGAGATGCGTTCTCGTGTTAACCTGAGTGCCAGCAGTGGCGATAACCTGAATTTCTTCATGCAGATGCAAGACAGCCGTACAATCGGTGCTGAATCATCTGTAATCGCCGACAATGGCATGTACTCAATGCACCAGGCTTATTTCACATACAGCCCATGTGAAGTTTCCAGCTTCATGGCTGGTAAATTTGCTCTAGGTCTGCACAACGAACGCCTTGTTGGTAAAGTTGGTTGGAGTAATGTTGGTCGTACTTTTGAAGGTTTTGTTTACAACCGTGATTTTGGTATGTTTGATTTGACATTCTTGGGTACTCAACTTGACGAAGTCGTCACCACAGAAGGCCTGAATAATGACACAAAACTTATGGGTTTCAACTTTGCATTGCCACAATTTGACTTCTTTACTTACTGGGCATACGATGAGCTTGAAGCTTCTGATTTCAGCTTGATGACATTAGGTATGTATCGCAAGCATGCATTTGGCGCTATGGACTATGAGTTCATGGGTGCATATCAAATGGGATCATATGTTGCTGACGTTGATGTTGCTGCTATGATGATCTTTGGTGAATTTGGTTATACACTAGCTAATAACGCTCGTGTTGCATTCCTGATGGATTACACATCTGGTGATGATGCTACTGACGCAACTGAATTCGGCGGATTTAACAACCTGTTCTATACAGGCCATAAATTCCGTGGAGCTATGGATTACTTCGTGGGAGACAACGATGAAGGCCTGATGGATATGGCATTCAAATTCAACTACCCAGTAAACGATGCATGGGGCTTAAGTGCTGCTGCTCATATGTTCACACTGGTTGAAGTTGCTGAAGATGCTGAAGATGCTCTAGGTAACGAGTTGGACTTTACTGCAACTTACACTGATGGTGCTTTCAAATGGACCAACGGTCTTAGCATGTTCATGGCTGGCGATGCTGATGTACCAGGCTATTCATCTTCAACAGGTGATAACAGCATGTGGTTCTTTAGTCAGTTCTCAGCTGGTTTCTAAGAAACTTTCTGTACTGAAAAATTGCCCCGGCAGCTTTGCTGTCGGGGTTTTTTTATGCTTTGGGTTTTATTTTAAGAAATGCTCTTATTAGAGCTAAAGCCGTTTTGAACTTGAATTGCTTACGAAGAGATTTTTTATATGCTTTTATTGAATTATTGAAATCTGCACTGACACTAAGTCCACGGCCAAACCCTGCATAAAGTTCAGCAATTTTGTTTTCAAGAAAATCAAGTGTAGATGCATCTTCAATCAG
>JABIBH010000418.1 GCA_018652925.1 bacterium
AGAAGGATTCAATAATAGATATCAAACTTCTTTTGACAATACTGAACTAAACAGATGCTTGGGTTACATAGAAAGTTTAATTATGAAATATGATATACAGTTTGTTCATGGTAAAGGTAAAAGAAAAACCAGTAATCAAAAGGATTATGTGTTTTTGCTCACGAGATTTGACCAAGAGTTGAGCACAGACCGTGACCATGCCAGTTAATTGTTGATCTGTTGTATTGCCATGAATCATCGTATACAATACAAGTATTCTGAAAGTATTGAGGTGAAATGAAAAAGCACCGCAAAACGATATTCATCCGACAAGATCTCTATCATTGAGCGGTGCTCAAAAAAACATGGTTATTGTAGCACGATATAACATAATACTCAATGAAATACGCAAATTTTTAATAGAGAGTAAAGAAACCCATAACTGTCCGGTCTGTGATGAACCACTTTCTGGCTATGATACAAGGCAACGTCACGGTAAAGAATCCGATGGTTCCAAAAAGATATACCTTATCCGAAGGTTAAGATGTTCAGGTTGTAATAGAATACATACCGAGCTACCCGACTTTCTGGTTCCTCGCAAGCACTATGTTGCCGAAGTCATTGAATCCCAGCTTGATGGTGCAAGTGACGACTGCCCAGCAGATAATTCAACCATTCAGCGATGGCTGAACCGCTTTAAGGTCATAGCTATTCAGATAGAGGGTATGCTTAGGCAACTCTGGATGGTTGAGCATAAAATGCTGTACCCCTTAAGTTCCTCCAACTCTTTACTCGAATCCATCAGGAGGAACGGAGCAAACTGGTTGACAACTGTCGCACAGATGATTGTTAATACTGGATTATGGCAACCCACCCAGTTTGCCTGTAGTCCATAAGCTTTTCATGATAGTCTATCCTCAATAATAAGGAAGGAGACTTACCATGAATAAAACACGAACACCAGATGATGTGGCTGCAGCACGACTGCAGATGATTACACCCATGCTTGATGAAAGTCTTGATACCAGCCAAATCATCGAACTAAAGAAGAAAATCAGTGAAGAAAATGAACTGTCCTATCGCAGTATATCCAGATATCTGGATACTTACAAATCAGGAGGCTTCGCTGGATTAAAGCCAAAAACCGGTTACAAACGATCAAGTAACAAGTTGCCTGACAATTTCCCAGAAGTGGTTGAACACGCTGTCATACTTAGGCGTGAATGCCCCACACGGAGTGTTTCAGACATCATTCGTATCCTTGAATTGGAAGAGCTTGTAACTCCGGGTGTGATCAGCAGAAGCACACTGCAGCGGCACCTTCAGTCCAAAGGCTTCGGAGCCTTACAGGTGAAACTGTATTCAAAGAAAGGCGCAGCCTCCAGACGTTTTGCCAAAAAGCACAGATGCATGCTCTTTCAGGGTGACATAAAGTTCGGCCCATTCCTGCCTATTGGTAATGATGGTGCCAAAAAACAAATTTATCTTTCAGCCTTTATTGATGACGCTACCAGATATGTGGTTGCTGCCAAGTTTTATGACAATCAGAAAGTGGGAATAATAGAAGACAGCCTTCGGACGGCCATTATGCACTATGGCAAACCGGACAAGATCTATGTCGATAACGGAAAACAATACCGAAGTGAATGGCTTAAGAAGACATGTAATCGCCTCGGAATAAGATTGCTGTTCGCAAAACCCTACGCTCCCGAAGGTAAAGGGAAAATAGAAGCATTTAATCGCATAGTTGATTCCTTTCTTTCAGAAGTGGCCTTAAACAAGCCTACAGCACTGGAGGAACTGAACGATTCCTTTGATTTATGGCTCAACAAGCATTACCATAAACGACCTCATAGCGGACTTGATGGACTTACACCAGAGGTTGCGTTCAAGAGTGATAAACGCCCTCTTAAGTTCATTCATTCCAAGGAAATTGGTGAAGCCTTCCTTCATACAGAGACACGGAAGGTGGATAAAACCGGTTGTATCAGTTTCGGCGGTAAACAGTATGAGGCCAGTATGAAGCTTATTGGTCGCAACGTTGAAGTTCATTATGATCCGACCTGGACAGATGAAGTGGAAATTCGTCATAAAGACTTTAAACCGATAAAGGCGAAAATACAGGTCATTGGTGAAAATTGTGGCATAAGGAAGTCGTTGCCAGATGATATCGGAACTCTTGACGTACAAAGTTCAAGGTTGCTTGATGCGCTTAACAAGGACAACGCTAAAAGCCGAACCAATAGCCAGCGCGCTGTCAGCTACAATGACATAGGAGGTCAGGACTATGTATGAGACCTTTTTTGAAATGACCAATACCCCTTTTAGGAATGACATCCATGTGGATGCTTTGTATATATCAAGTGATATGAGTGAAATACTGTCACGTCTTGAGTATGCAGTAAGTCGACAACTGTTCGCGATCATTACAGCTGATGTAGGCTGTGGCAAATCTACGACTATCCGTAGATTCACAAACAGCATGTCAGACGATAAATATGAGGTGCTTTACCTGTCTGACTCCAAGCTGACGCCACGGTGGTTCTACAAAGGCTTGCTTGATCAGCTGGGCATCGAATCAAAGTTCTATCGTGGTGATGCCAGAAGACAGTTGCATCAGCAACTCGAAATCATACGTGGTGTCTATGGCAAACATGTCGTCACGATTGTTGACGAAGCCCACCTGCTGGCGAGGGAGACACTGGAAGAGATCCGTTTTCTTCTAAACACCAAGATGGATTCAGTGCAGCCGATGTCATTGATTCTGGTTGGTCAGAATGAGCTGTGGGACAAACTTAAACGTCAGCACTATGCTGCCATCAGGCAGAGGATTGACCTAAAATGTGAGATACCTCCGTATGATCGGTCACAGACAGATGAATACATCCGAACTCATCTATCCTATGCTAAGGGTAATCAAGATATTTTTACAGACAAGGCTTTGGATGAAATCTTTCGGTATTCTGCTGGATCAGCCAGAGCTATTAATAAGCTTTGCACCCATGCTTTGATTTTCGCAGCTCAACGGGCTAAGAAACTTATCGACGATCATATGATTCGTACAGTCATTGCAGGGGAGTTGCCGTAACCATATGGCTGCAGTTACTGCTGCAGCCATATCATAATCATCTTACGGCAGAATAAGTGAGCCAACCACGGCACGTCTTACGGTCAAGGCTTGGACATCTGAAAAAATCAGTAACAAGCAAGGTCTATGGACTGACCATTGATATATCAAAGTAATATAAAAACCAATTGAACTGTATCGGTATGTGAAGTATTGGGCGAAATAAAAAATTGATCTTCCTCATATTTTGAATCAAGAGAAAACAGGGAGAAAGTATAAATTGGTAGAGTAATATGGTTTCAATTATAATATGTACATTTGGCATTATAGGATTACTTGTTTCATCTAGTG
>JABIBH010000419.1 GCA_018652925.1 bacterium
AAATCTTCAACCTTCCCTACACCAAAGATCTCTTTGCCCTCGAACTCCATCCTCTGTAGAACACCTGGGGCCTCGAGACGCATTGTAAAGACATTGGCAAGAGCTGTCAGAACATGAAAGTGTTTGCCAAAAGGCAGGAAATTCAAAAACACCATTATCAGAACGACATGAATCCAATACATCCAATTAAACCACACCAAAATTGTTTCAGGATGGGTATTCTGAAATATCGATACCAAAGCAGTTCCAGCCCATGCAAATCCATACTCATGACTACTTGGGTGTAGTGAAAACAGAGCAGCATCGCCAATCAGATCTGTAACCATCAAAGCCATAATCATTAACAGAACAACTACCGCTTCACCTGAAAAATGCAGTCGTGATGGTCTGGTTATCAATCGACGAACAAGTGCGTATAATAGAGCAACAATAACAAGTACAGCAAAAGTGTCTTTGATAAACGCGTAATACAGGCCGATGACACCCGGAACATGAAAATCGGCAATAAATCCTTGCCCAAACAGAGTAATTGTTCTGGTTATTACAACAAGAAAACCAAAGAATATGACTACATGCATTGCTCCGGCAGCAGGCTCAAAGAGCAATCGGTGCTGACCAAAGCCTACTTTGAATAATTGCAGAATTTGCTTCCAGGGACTTGTAAGCCTGTTATCAGGCTCAGCTGCTTTCAGCAACCAGAGGCGTTTGCTCATTGTATTTGCAAACATCGACAGGCCGAAAAACAGCAACAAACTAATCATCACCGGATTCATGTAGCGTCCTTCCTTGACATCTTAAATGAATGACCATTCATTTGATTGTAACACAGGTAGTACAATAAATGAAAGCCATTACTAAAACTATCTTCCAGATGATTTCAAGCAAGCAAAATCGATGCCTAACTACTGGACAGAATAGGTATTTATCAGCTAACATTACACAACTTGAACGGAGCAACTGAAATGAACGATGAACAAATAGCTGAATTGCTCAAATCGAACCCCAGGGTTGCAGTTCTTGGCATTTCAGCCAAGCCAGAACGAGCCAGTTTTCATATAGCAACATTCCTAGTTGAAAAAGGACTGGAAGTTGTTGGTGTGAACCCTGTTCTAAGTGAAGTTAAAGGCATAAAGGTCTACCCAACACTTGCCGATATACCTGGAGATATTGATCTCGTTGATGTATTTCGCAGATCTGATGCAGTTCCAATGATTGTTGATGCCTGTATTGAAAAAGGCGTTGGCAACATCTGGCTGCAAGAGGGAATTTCACATCCGGAAGCGGAACAAAAAGCAATTGAAGCAGGTTTGGGTGTAGTCTCTGACTTGTGCATTTACAAAGAGTGGCTCAGGCTGCTTTAGGATTGGATAGACATGAAGAAAGTCCTCATTACTGGCTACACCGGATTTGCCGGATCACACCTTGCTGACCTCCTGCTTGAAACAGGTGGCTATGAAGTTTTTGGATTGCGCAGGTGGCGCAGCCGAACTGAAAACATTGAACATCTTGCTGGCAAAGTCACTGAAGTTGAAGGCGACATTACCGACGCCAGCAGAATGCGTGAAATTATTTCGGATATCAAACCGGACTTTATTTTTCATCTGGCAGCTCAATCATTTGTGCCAACAAGTTGGAAAGAACCTGACACAACACTGACTAACAACATTCGTGGCCAACTCAACTTGCTGGAAGCTATGCGTAGTTCTGGTCATAAATGTAGAATCCAGATTGCAGGTAGCAGTGAAGAATACGGCCTTGTTCAACCTGATGAAGTACCAATAACAGAAGACAATCCGTTGCGCCCGCTGAGCCCTTACGCAGTGAGTAAAGTCACACAGGACATGCTGGCATGGCAGTACTTCAAAAGCTATGACCTGGATGTTGTACGCACACGTGGATTCAATCATACAGGCCCCCGCCGTGGCGATGTGTTTGTAGTAAGCAACTTTGCAAAACAGGTTGCGATGATTGAGGCCGGGCTACAGGAACCTGTTATTCTCACTGGAAATCTGGATGCAACTCGTGATTTTACAGATGTCCGCGATATGGTCAAAGGCTACCTGCTCTGTCTTGAAAAAGGTGAACCAGGAGCGGTTTACAACCTTTGCAGCGGCCGTGAAATCAAAATCGGCGATATGCTAGATATGTTAATTGATCTTTCCCCTGTTGAAATTGAGCGTAAACTTGACCCTGAAAGAATGCGCCCTTCCGATGTGATGGTGCTTCTTGGTTCTGCAGCAAAATTCCACGCAGCTACTGGCTGGAAACCTGAAATCGAGTTCACTCAGACTCTGAAAGATCTGCTGGATTACTGGAGAAATCGATTGGCTACAAACGCATGAGCCAAAGGATAACTCTTGTAACCGGAGCTAATGGATTTGTCGGTAAAATTCTTGTCGATGTGCTGAAAAAGCGCGGTGACAAAGTTATCGGCAGCGGTTTTGGCGATTGTGATATGGAAAATTATTACAATAGCCAGATCCAGACTCCTGGTGCAATTGCAGAAATCATCAACAAACATAAACCGGATCTTATCTACCATCTTGCCGCCGTCAGTTCTGCTGCGGAATCGTGGAAAGCCCCAGATGCAACTCTTGAAATAAATGTTGGTGGTACAGTTCAGCTTCTTGAAGCAATTGTTGCTCTGCCAAAAAATGATCGGCCACTTCTGATTGCTGTTGGCAGTGGTGAAGAATACGGCCCTACTGACGCTGCAACACCTCTTTCAGAGCTCATCAAGACCAATCCTGCGTCACCCTATGCTGTGAGTAAATGTTCAGCATCGATGTATTGTATCCAGTATCACAAAGCGCATGACTTGCCTGTAATTGTTGCCCGACCTTTTGCTCACACAGGTATTGGCCAGGATACAAAGTTTGTCTTTCCGTGTTTTGCAAAACAGATTGCCGATATTATCAGCGGAAAAAGTGATCCAGTGATTAAAGTTGGGAACCTTGAGCCGCTTCGGGACTATCTTGATGTGCGCGATGTAATTGATGCCTATCTTCTGCTTGCAGAAAAAGGTGTTAAGGGTGAAACTTACAATATTGCATCAGGCAGAGGAATAACAATCCAGCAAGGCCTTGATGCAATGCTCAGTACCACTGACATTGAAATAAAAATTGAAACAGATCCTGACCGTTTTCGCCCCCTGGACTCTCCATGTCTTATTGGCGACAGCACTAAATTACGTGCTGCAACCGGCTGGGAACCAAAATACGCAATCGAAAACACTCTGACTGAAATGGTCAAAAAGGAAATGTGATGAGTAAAATTTGTATGGTTGGTACTGGTTATGTAGGGCTCGTTTCTGGCGCCTGCCTTGCAGACTTTGGACACGAAGTCTGGTGTGTTGACATCAATCAAAAACGGATTGATGAACTACATGATGGCATCATGCCAATCTATGAGCCTGGACTTGATACTCTGGTTGAAAAAAATGTTGCTGACCAGCGACTACACTTCACAACATCTCTTGCTGAAGGGATGAAAGAAGCCGATACAGTATTTATCGCAGTGCAAACTCCAATGGCAGACAGCGGTGAAGCTGACCTGAAATTTGTTTTGCAGGTGGCAGGAGAAGTTGGAGCACTTCTTGACGATTACAAAGTTATCGTTACAAAAAGTACAGTACCTGTTGGCACATCGAGACTGGTTAGAAAAGCTATCAAGGAAAGCCTTAAAGGCGACATCGATTTCGACCTGGCAAGCAACCCTGAGTTCCTGCGCGAAGGCTCAAGTATTGAAGACTTTATGCGTCCTGACCGCGTTGTAGTTGGTGTTGACAGTGATAGAGCTGCTGAAGTAATGAAAGATATCTACCGACCACTCTATCTGCTGGAAACTCCAGTTGTGATTAGCGATATCGAGACTGCTGAGCTAATCAAGTATGCAGCAAATGCATTTTTGGCAGTGAAGATTTCATATATCAACGAACTTTCTACACTTGCAGACTCAGTTGGGGCAAACATTTCAATGATTGCCAAAGCGATGGGGCTTGATAAAAGAATCGGCAAAAAGTTCCTGCACGCTGGCCTGGGTTATGGTGGATCATGCCTGCCAAAAGATACAAATGCACTTGTTCATATTGCTGAAACTGCCGATTGTGACATGAGCATTGTACGCGCTGCAATTGGTGTAAATGCAGAC
>JABIBH010000420.1 GCA_018652925.1 bacterium
GTAGTCCGGAATTACCAATGTTGAACAAACTTATCGCCGTTCCTTTTGGTTCAGAAGTGTCAGTCGATGTACAGGTTTCCGCATGGCGTGAAATTAACCTTTCTGACTTTGGTGTCCGCTGGCCACTTATGCCAGCTCAGCCAAGTATGCCTAAGAATGTTGAGCCTTCTGCATGGCCATTTGTTATCGATCACTCTGCTTACACAGACGACAGAACTGCTGTTGAGACTGCAAGGGTTGTTGATTTCAACCGTCTGCGTGCTGTTGATTTTGCTCGACTTGAAGTTTCACCAGTTCAGTATTCACCAACTCGTGGCACATTGCGTGTTGCCGAGAGTATGGATATAACAGTTAATTTCATCGGCGCAGATCATGCTGCTGGTCAGGAACTGATGGCAAAGACAAATTCGCCTTTCTTTGATCATATCTATGCATCTTTTGCCGGCTCACGTGGTATGCACGACGACAATCCTGATGTTGTAAGTGATCAGGTGACAATGGTAATCATCACTCCATCGCAGTTCGAGTACACTCTGGCTGACTTTGTGCAGTGGAAAACAGAACGTGGTTTTAATGTGGTTGTTGGCGTTATCGGAACTCCAGAAGTTGGTGCAACAACGTCAAGCATCGAGAGTTATATCAATGATCTTTACAACAACGCCACGCCACAACTACCTGCTCCAAGTTTTGTACTGTTTGTAGGGGATGTTGCCCAGATGCCAACTTTCAGTGAGAGTGGCGACGCTACTGATAGACCTTACTGTGCTGTAGACGGTGACTTGATTCCTGATATTTACTATGGCCGCTTTTCTGCAACCAACGTGTCACAGCTACAGGCAATCATCGATAAAACAATGATTTATGAACAGTTCACAATGCCAGACCCATCATATCTTGGTAATGTCACAATGATTGCTGGTATGGATAGTGGTTTTGGTGCTTCTCACGGTAATGGTCAGATTAATTACGGAACTACCAATTATTTCAACGCTGCTCATGGACTTAACAGCAATACCTATTTGTATCCAAGTTCTGGAAGCAACTCTTCAGCAATTGTACAGACAGTCAGTAATGGAGTTGCGTATATCAACTACACAGCTCACGGAAGTGAAACAAGTTGGGCCGACCCAAGTTTCACTCAATCAAATATCAACAGTTTAAATAACTCCGGTAAATATACCATGGCCGTTGGTAACTGCTGTTTAACCAGTACTTATGATTACAATGAGTGCTTTGGTGAGACATGGTTGCGTGCTCCTGACAAAGGTGCAATCGGTTACATCGGTGGAAGTAACAATACTCAGTGGGATGAAGATTTTTGGTGGGGGGTAGGCTCTTGTTCCAGTGGTACCATAGGCGCAAATACCACTTATGCTCAAACTGGAACGGGCGCTTACGATGGCGTCTTTCATGACCACGGCGAAGATATGTCACAATGGTATGTAACCAACGATGCACTTGTATTCTCCGGTAACCTGGCTGTTCAGGAAGCAGGCTCTGGTAGCACTACTTATTACTGGAATATCTACAACCTGCTTGGCGATCCATCTCTGTCAACATACATGGGTGTTCCTGATGTGAACCCTGTTACCACAACTCTTGGTGCAAATGCTCTGAATGTGACAGCAGCAGCAGGAAGTTACATTGGTCTTTCTCAAAACGGAACATTGATTGGTGCTGGAACTGCAAACGCTTCCGGTAACGCGACAGTTAATTTTGATGTTTCTCCAGTTGGTGGAACACCGTTGCACATTGTTGTAACAATGCAAAACCACGAACCATATATTGCCGATATCCAACTGGCAGCTCCAGAAATTGTTCTGGACCTTTCACCACTTTCGGCATCGATTCAACCTGATCAAACTGCGGTAGATTACATATCGATAGGAAATACAGGTGAGGCTGGTAGTGAGGTTGTTTACTCTGTTTCATGGCAGGCAGAAACTCCTCCAATGCTTGCTGGACTCAGAAATGTTTCCGGGTCATATGTTGAGTGTGTACAAACTGAATATCTGCCTGGTGAAACTGTTGATTTGAATCTCTCAGTGTTTAATAACAGTAATGATTCTGAGTGGTTGAAAGATTTAATGATCGATTTCCCTATTGGAATTACTGTTAATTCTTCAACTTCATTTGTTGGTGGTAGCGGTGGTGACATGACCTCCAATAATTCAACCGGAAATGGTGCAACAGTTAACTGGCATGGAGAAGATGGTTCCGGTTGGGGAGTTATTCATGATCAGGAAACTGCAACTGCAACTGTAAATGTGACATTTACCGGAACAGGCACCCTTGTTGTTGACTACCAGATTGATGGCGACATTTATGGTGGAACTCCTCACTCTGTTACTGGTGATTTCCAGCTAGCAATGAGTGGCCCAAGTCTGACTATGATCAGCCCGAATGGTGGGGAAGTACTTGCCATTGACGATGCTCTTGATATTACCTGGAGCTCTGCAGGTGGCGGTGCTAGCACTGTGAATCTGGAGCTGAGCAGAGATGGTGGATCGAGCTGGACTACAATCGCAAGTTCTACCAATAATGATGGTTCTTACAATTGGACTATAACTGGTCCATCGTCTACTAATTGTCTGGTTAAAGTTTCATCTCCTGATGGAACTGTTACTGATACCAGTGACGCAACATTTACAATTTTCCAGCCTGTAGACTGGCTGTCAGTTACTCCTGTCAGTGGCTCAGTAGGACAAGGTCAGACAGATGTTCTGACTGTCAATTATGATTCTGCCGGGATGGCAAACGGTACTTATGTGGCTTACATAATCATCGATCATAACGATGGTGGCCCTTCTGTGATTACGGTCACAATGATTGTTGAAAGTGGCGCACCTTCTGGTGTTGATACACCAGACATATTTGCACTGAATGGTAATTACCCGAATCCATTCAACCCA
>JABIBH010000041.1 GCA_018652925.1 bacterium
CTCAAACAAGTCCGGTCTCTTTGGTGTAAAAGTAACTGGTCAGGTAGGGCGAGCTGATTTTACAGTTGTTGCATCAAAGCAGAAAGCCGAGAGTGCTTCAAAGTCATTTAACAGCCAGGGTGGCTCTGTCAGTGATCATATTATTGAAGCATACAGATATTTGAACAACCGGTTTTTCAGACTTGATCTTCCACCTAACGATTTTGTACCGCACGCGCAGCCTGATTCTCCAGGCCGAGACAGGCTTAATGAATTTATCGATTTGTCATCACTACGTATATTTCGTTTTGTAGGTGCAGGCAGACAACAGGATGGCGATGTTCGTTATGTTGTTGGTGTTACCGATGCATCTGGTCGATGGGATGAGAATGGATATATTGCCAGCCAGCTTCTGGATCCTTCAGCATATATTCTTGGAGAGCTTTGGCGACCTGTAGATGCAGAGATACTGCAAGACCAGAATGGTAATCTGGTTGCAATAGATTTATTACATGAATACAGTTATCACGATGTTTTGGTGGCAACTTATAGTGTTCTGAATGCAGCCGGTGAGTTGTTGTACAAGGTTGGAGATGTTGCAGGTGAGGATGAAGATAACCAGTGGGATGGTGGTGACGGTCAAGTCTATTATCGGATGAAACTGCTGAAGCCTCAGAATCCAGAACCTTTTACATGGCAATATGTTTTACGCAATATTTATCCTTTGGGTGGTAGTAATATTGACCCGGAATCTTTTGATTGCCGTATTGAAATAAACATGCCGACAGACTTTCCGGATATCGATTTGGATTTGCAAGGCAACGGAAGTGGATTGCAGTGGCTGAGGATATTTGGTCTGGATCGGAAAAATCTTCAGGGCGAAGATGGAGCTGATGGCCTTGTTGATAAAAATGACCCATATCTTTTTGATTTGCAGAAGGGGTTGTTAAAGTTCCCACTTGATTTTGCTCACCCATTTGATGCAGACCCGGCTTACTACACTTTGTTTGCAGACAGCTCGGCTTTTAATTTTGAGGAATCTCTGCTTGCAAACAACCTGATATCTGAAATATATGACCCCGCTACTACAGAATCCCAGATGTCCAGCTATACGCAATTCAGAATTATTTCATCACACGCTGCAGCTTCCAGTTCTTTTAATCTTGGAGTTTCCAATCTTGAGGAAGACTCTGAATCTGTAATACTGGATGGCAGAACCCTGGTTCGTGATGTTGACTACACAATTGATTACATGTTTGGCCAAATTACTCTTAAAGGTGAAGCTGCCTCAAGCATGGGGGCAGACTCACAGATATCCGTCGATTACCAATATGCCCCGTTTATGGGAGGCGGCAATAGCACGCTTCTTGGTTTGAATTTAGGTTATGATCTTGGTCGAGATAACAGGTTCTCAACAACCTGGCTTTACGAAAGTACCCAAGTAGTTGGTCATAAGGCGAAACTTGGGGAAGAACCTAGTCGGAACCTGGTTGGTAATGTTAATGGACAGTTGACTCTTCGTCCGCACTTCCTGACAACAGCAGCAAATATTGTAAGCCGTCACAACAGTGATCGCGAGAGCACAATTCAGATAAGTGGCGAGTTCGCATTGAGTGTCCCAAACCCCAATACGTTCAACGAAGTTTATGTGGAGGATTTTGAGGGAATCGATTCTTCTGATATTATGCCAACAAGCAGGCTGTCGTGGTCTAGAGCCAGTATCCCAAGTCATGGACTTGATATGTCATGGACTGGGGAAACAGGTGATGAGCGTATTTATTCTACAGGTGGCCGAGTAGACACTCGATGGTATTTACCAAAAAATAATACTCTTCGCAGATATCTCAATCCTCTTCTCAAGGAACAAGAGGGCAAGGAAACACAGCAAGTATTGCACATGTACATGGATTCAGGTGAAGCTGAATGGGGGCCGCTGCACTGGGGCGGAGTACTGCGTGGTTTGGGCAGAAGTGGTATCGATTTGACAAAGACTCAGTTTATTGAGTTTTGGGTGAACGACTACCAGCTTAATTCTGAAAACAGGACAGGAACTGTACATATCGATTTTGGGTACATCAACGAAGACTTTTATTGGCCGGAAAACGAGTTCAGTTCTGTTGATACCATGACCTACCAAAAAGAAGACGATGGTGATGGTGTATTTACAATAGATGAGGATGTTGGACTTGGGGATAATTCAGTACTTGATAAGTTTAGCGCTGACTACGTCAATGACAGTGATCCATATCCATGGATAAATGGAACTCGTGGCAATAACCGCGAAGACTCCGAGGATTTGGACGGAGACACAGTATTTGACAGACAGGATGGATTCTACACGATATCGGTGGCGATGTCCGATTCAGCTATGGTTGATGTTGTTCGTGATTACGACCACTCACTAATTGGCACGAATCTGGACAATGATTTGGCATGGCGAAAATA
>JABIBH010000042.1 GCA_018652925.1 bacterium
CCAAACTGTCTGCCTATGTCAGTTGCATATTTGTGAAGCTCGTGGATCAAGTCGACAGCACGTGGCATCTGCATATCGTCAACAAAAGCTGAAGGCACCAACTCAATTGTTTTATAACCAAGTTGGTTGTTCACAATGTCGGATACTGTTTCAAACCCAAGCAGAGTTGGGTTCAACTTGACTGTCACATCAAGTCCGTGATCAGCCATCAGATGCTTGACAATATCTTCCCCCGCGTCAGGCGGACAGCCGTGAAAAGTTGAAATGGTTGCCGTTGTAACAATTTCCCGATTGAATTTATGGTCGCGGAATTGTGCTGGAATCTCAGCCCTGAGTTTTTCAATCTCGGTACCTGCATCGCGCAGATTTTTAATGAAATCTGATACCTGTTGAGACTGAATTCCCTTCAGATCATAACCAACAGAGAGTTCAAAAACGTGATTTCCTGTGTCGCCCAGAATTTCCAGAAGAGGTGGATATTGTTTGAGATATTCAATAGCCATCGATGCCATAACATACTGCTGGAGCGATTGTTCAAGCTTGAATTCCTGGCTCCACTCCACATTGTAGCCAACCGTTTCCATATCAATACATGGCCGCCCGATTTCCAGTTCATCCAGAATCTGTACGGTCTTCAGCTCAAAAGTTCGAGAGCCACAAAGCCATGCCATAATAATATTCTGGGCCATCTGTGTATGCGGACCTGCTGCAGGGCCAACCGGGGTTGCAACTTTATGCCCCATTACATCAATCGATAAATCTAGGTCAGGGTCTGCTTTGAAAAACCTGGAAACAGGAATGTCGAATATTCTTTGGTCCTGCTCAAGTTCAGTTGTGATTCTATTTAAGAGCTGTGTTAATGAATAAGGTTTCAACGATTACTCCAGTGTATCACGAGATGGAAAAAGTGTTTTTAGTTCATCAAAACTGTCGATTGTCAGGTCCGGGCCAGCTGACTTCATGATGCCAGCAGCAACAAGTCCAAAAGTACAACCAACACTCATCGCGCCAATCGCCTTGGCTGCATTGATGTCATTGGGACTGTCGCCAACTACAGCAACATCGGCAGGATCAATATCAAGACCTTGCAAACATTTCTGCAATGCATCTGGTGCAGGTTTTTTATTTACAACATCATCCCCTGCAACAACCGCTCTGAAAGCAGGTCCAAGATGCAATGAACTCAAGATTATATCTGTGAAACTGCGCGGCTTGTTGGTTGCAAGCATCATCGGAATTCGATGGAAATGGGCAAGAGTAGTCATAACTCCAGGGTATGCCACAGTGTGATCAAGACAGTGATTACCATAGTGTTCCCTGAAAACAGTAAGGCCTTCAGCAACTTCTTCCGGGCTGGTCTGCCTGTACTCGTGACCCAGCATCCTTTGCATCAGTTTTTCAACGCCATCACCAATGTAACTTACTGTGATTTCTTCAGAAAGTTCAGGCAGATTGAAATGCAGTCGGGTAAAATTGGCAGAATTGGCGATGTCTCTGGCAGAGTTTATCAGCGTTCCATCGAGATCAAAAATGAATGCTTTTGCTCTGCGACCGTGGTATTTATTGCGCCCCATTTCATTCTCCTTTTGAGCCAATCATAATCGATTGTTCAACTGTTGCCAACCAGCACGTTTCCAGATAGAGTAGAAAAAACTCAAACTCCGGAAGGCGCGAATGAACCCGTTATTAATCGGTTTTATCATCTACTTTGGATTAACTGTTGTTGTTGGATTTATTGCTGTCAGAAGAAATAAATCGCTGGACTCGTACCTGCTTGCCGATCGAAAACTTGGCCCCTGGGTTGCAGCTTTCAGTGAACGTGCCAGCGGTGAATCGGCATGGCTGTTAATCGGTTTGCCTGGAGTTGCGTTTGTTTCCGGCTTGAGCGCATTCTGGATTACTATTGGCTGTGTTTCCGGGATTGCATTTTCCTGGTTTGCAGTGGCTCGCAGGTTGAGAATCGATACTGAAAAATTCAATTCACTTACACTTGCCGATTATTTTGAAACAAGACACAACGACACTTCCAACCTGCTTCGCATAATCTCCACTCTGATTATTCTGTTTTTCTTCACCCTATATGTTGCTGCTCAGTTCCTGGCAGCGGGTAAAGTGCTGAACATGTTCCTTGGCATCTCGCCATTGATGGGTATGGCAATTGGGGCAGTGCTGATTCTTTTTTACACTGCTGCTGGCGGTCTTTATGCTGTTGCATGGACCGATCTGGTTCAGGGAATAATAATGTTGTTCACCCTGGCTGTGCTTCCCCTTGCAGTTATTTCCGAGCTTGGTGGTTTTGGAGA
>JABIBH010000043.1 GCA_018652925.1 bacterium
AAGACAAAAGATATTACTGGTGGTCTTCCTAGGGTTGCTGAGCTATTTGAAGCACGTAAACCTAAAAATGCTGCCATTGTTACTGAGATTGACGGTATCGTTAGTTTCCAGGGAACAACCAGAGGGCTTCGTAAAGTAGTTGTTGAGGGAGCCGGAAATGCCGAAAAAGAGTACCTGATTCCACACGGTAAACATGTTCGCACTTATGAAGGTGAACAGGTTATTGCTGGTGACAGGTTGACTGAAGGCCCAATCAACCCGATGGATATACTGAATGTTAAAGGTGTGAATGAGGTACAACGCTATCTTGTAAATGCTGTTCAGGAAGTATATCGATTACAGGGCGTGAAAATCAATGACAAGCATATTGAGGTCATTGTTTCACGGATGATGCAGAAAGTTCAAATACTCAACTCTGGTGATACTCGCTTCCTTGAAGATGACAGGGTTCACTATCGTGATGTTGAAAATGCCAACCGTGAGATTCAACAAAATAATGTTGAATTGCGTAAAAAAGGTGAAGCAGAACTTAAGCCTGCAAAATCTATGCCTCTGTTGCTTGGTATAACTAAAGCAAGTCTTGAAACAGATAGTTTTATCAGTGCTGCAAGTTTCCAGGAGACAACAAGAGTACTTACTACTGCTGCAACACGCAGTCAGCGTGATGAGCTCAGGTCGTTGAAGGAAAATGTCATTATGGGGCACTTGATTTCAGCTGGAACTGGTTTGCTTGAGTACCAGAATATTGGCGTTGAAGATCCTGAGTCAGAATTTGAGGATGAGTTAATTCTGAGTGCCAAAGAAGAAAGCGAGATTGCTTTGCAACAGGAAGCAATGCTTGCTGAAATGGTTGATGAAGAGGCTACTGAAGCTCCAGCTTAGGAAAAAATTGATAAATCGGACGGATCCGAGAAAGCAGACCAAAAAAACCGTAACGGATTTCTTGACAACGGGCTGGTCTGGATATAACCTTGCAAGTCTGCGCAAATGGCTAAAGTGCCTTTTTGTGCAATGGAAATGTCCGGAGCTCATTAAATTGAGCGTCACACAGGAGAGTTTGAAGTGCCGACACTGAACCAATTGGTTCGTAAAGGTCGCAAGACCGCGAAACAGAAAAGCAAGAGCCCTGCCTTGGGAAATTGCCCACAGCGCAAGGGTGTTTGTACTCGCGTATATACAGCTACACCTAAGAAGCCTAATTCAGCTCTTAGAAAGATCGCCCGTGTGCGTCTTACTAACGGTATTGAAGTTACTGCTTATATCGGTGGCGAAGGTCACAATCTCCAGGAGCATAGCATTGTGCTGGTTCGTGGTGGTCGCGTGAAAGACCTTCCAGGTGTTCGTTATCACATTGTTCGCGGTACCCAGGATGCGTCGGCAGTAGAATCTCGTCGTCGGGGTCGTTCCAAATATGGCGTTAGACGCCCTAAGAATTAGAGGTAACTGGAAATGGCAAGACGAAGAAGACCAGAAAGACGCAAAGTTACACCAGATCCGGTGTATAGCGATACAGTAATTGCAAAGTTCATCAACTATGTCATGCTTGACGGTAAACGTAGCGTGGCACGGAAGATGGTTTATGGTGCTCTTGACAGCATCAAAGAGCAAACAGGCCAGGAAGGCATCGAAGTTTTCCGCTCTGCTCTTAGTAATGTTAAGCCCAGTCTAGAAGTTAAGTCTCGTCGCATTGGTGGCGCTACTTATCAGGTTCCAATTGAAGTTCGCCCTGACCGTAGGGTGATGTTAGCGATGCACTGGCTGATTGATTTTGCCCGCAGTCGCCCGGAACACACTTTTGCTCAGAGACTGGCCGCTGAATTAATTTTAGCGAGTAAAAACGAAGGACCGTCTATCAAGAAGCGTGAAGACACCCACCGTATGGCAGATGCGAATAAAGCTTTCGCACACTGTCGATGGTAATGGTCCCTCTCGTTTTAGCACACGCTTAAGCTGAAACGTTTGTTGAAGAAAACACAATAGCCCGATTAGTTCGCAGGATGCGACGGTGGCAATGGAGACGGACAGACTCTGGAATGAGATACTGTGCGCGTAGCCTTGTTGCGACTCGGGTGGCATATATGGGAGTTGTTGTGGCGACGGAAGTGAAACTGAATAAATTCCGGAATATCGGGATTATGGCTCACATCGACGCCGGCAAAACCACTACGACCGAACGTATACTTTATTATACTGGTCGGGTGCACTCCATCGGTGAAGTTCATGACGGGGCAGCCTGTATGGACTTTATGGAGCAGGAAAAAGAGCGCGGTATTACGATTACTGCCGCAGCCACTACCTGCTATTGGCGCGATTATCGTGTCAATATCATTGATACGCCAGGGCATGTTGATTTCACTGTTGAAGTGGAACGCAGCCTGAGGGTTCTTGATGGCGCAGTTGCTGTATTTTGTGCAGTTGGAGGCGTCGAACCCCAGTCAGAGACAGTCTGGAGACAGGCTGACAAGTATCGGGTTCCTCGGATAGCATTCATCAACAAGATGGACCGAGCAGGAGCTGATTTTGACAGGGCGGTAGAGATGATGGAGCAAAGGCTCGGAGCTAATCCGCTTCCTTTGCATATTCCGGTTGGTAGCGGGGATGAGTTTCGCGGAGTTATTGATCTTTTGACAATGACTGCACGGTTTCCCCACTCAGAGGATTTAGGTGCCAGTTTTGATGACACTGAAATTCCTGAGGAGATGCTATCGGAAGCTCAGACTGCCAGAGAGCAGTTGCTGGAAAAGCTTGCAGATTTAGATGATGAGATTGCAGAGCTTTTTCTTGAGGATCAGGAGCCGGATACCGGTCAACTGATCGCAGCGCTTAGACGCGCTACTTTGAAAGCTTTGATTGTACCTGTTTTATGCGGGTCGGCTTTCAAAAACAATGGAGTTCAGAAATTACTGGACGCTGTTGTTGATTTCCTTCCTTCACCAGAGGATATGCCTCCGGTTCAAGGATGGCGACCAAAAGACCGAGAGGTTGAGGTTCGCACGACAGGAAATCAGGAGCCGTTGAGTGCTATAGCATTCAAGATTGTTACTGATCCTTATGTAGGTAAACTGGCTTACGCCAGAATTTACAGCGGGACTATGAAAGCGGGAGGCGTAATGCTGAACGCTAATACGGGCAAGAAGCAGAGAGTGAACAGAATACTCCGTATGCACGCAAACAAGCGTGAGGAGATTCAGGAAGCAATTTGCGGAGAGATAGTTGCCCTTGTCGGCTTTAAAGAGATTAGAACAGGCGATACGCTTTGTGCTCTTGAAAAACCGATAATGCTTGAGGAAATGATATTTCCCGAGCCTGTTGTTTTTGTCGCGGTTGAACCTAAAACAAAGGCCGACCAAGAAAAAACAAACGATGCACTGGCTGGTTTGAGTGAAGAGGATCCAACTTTCCAGGTGAAAGTGGATTCCGAAACAGGCCAGACGATTATTTCCGGAATGGGTGAGCTGCACCTTGAGATTATTTGTGACAGGTTGCAGCGGGAGTTTGGGGCTCAGGTCAACATTGGCAGGCCTCAGGTAGCTTACCGGGAAACGATTACTGCAGAGGCTACGGAAGAGATCAAGCTTGAGCGTCACTTTGGTGGCAAGGCTCAGTTCGCACATCTGGTGTTGAATGTGAAGCCTGGCAAACTTGGGGCGGGTATTAGCTGTACAAATTCAGTTAGTACGGAAATTCTGCCTAAGCTTTTTGCTGTTGCTGCAGAAGAGGCATGTCTCCAGTCTTGTATAAGCGGTGCCCTTGCTGGTTATCCGATGGTGGATTTGGAGATAAAAATAACTGGTGGCTCGATTGATGAAGAGTTATCTAGTGAAAGCGCTTTTCGCGCTGCAGGAGCTGAAGGGCTTCGGAATGCAATTGCGAAAGCGGGACCGGCGATACTGGAACCGGTCATGGATGTCGAAGTTGTTACACCGCTTGAGTATCTCGGCGATGTTACAGGACATCTAAACTCGAAGCGTGGGCGGATCATGAAGATGGAACCACGGGACGAGGTGCAGGTAGTTTCTGCAGAATTGCCGTTGGCCGAAATGTTTGGCTACGCAACACAGCTGCGGTCACGGACACAGGGTAGAGCAAGCTACACGATGCAGTTTGCAAGTTATGAAGAGGTGCCGAAAAAAATCGCCACCGAGATAATGCAAAAATACATGGGATTATGGACAGGGTGATAACCCTAAAAGGAGGTAGCCACAATGGCTCGCGAAAAGTTTGAAAGAACGAAAGAACACGTTAATGTTGGAACAATTGGTCACGTAGATCACGGTAAGACAACCTTGACGGCAGCCATTACTGAGATTCTCGCAAAAAGAGGTTTAGCAGAGTTTACACCTTTTGATGAGATCGATAAGGCTCCTGAAGAGCGTGAACGCGGTATTACTATTGCTACTGCTCACGTAGAGTATGAAAGTGAAAAACGTCACTATGCACATGTTGATTGTCCTGGTCACGCTGACTATGTAAAGAACATGATTACCGGTGCAGCACAGATGGATGGCGCAGTTCTGGTAGTTTCAGCTGCAGATGGTCCAATGCCTCAGACTCGTGAGCACATCCTGCTTGCCCGTCAGGTTGGTGTACCTTACATCGTAGTATTTATGAATAAAACAGACCAGGTAGATGATCCAGAGCTTCTGGAACTGGTCGAGATGGAGATTCGCGAACTTCTAAGTCAATATGACTTTGACGGCGACAATCTTCCAATCGTTCAAGGCTCAGCATTGAAAGCTCTTGAAAGCGGAGACGCTGATGCACCTGAATCACAATGCATCTGGGAGCTCATTGAAGCTCTTGAATCTACAGTACCAACACCTGAGCGTGAATTGGATAAACCATTCCTTATGCCAGTTGAAGATGTTTTCTCGATCTCAGGTCGTGGAACAGTTGCTACTGGTCGTATTGAGCGTGGTAAAGTTAACACAGGTGACAAGGTAGAAATTGTAGGAATCCGCGACACACAAGACACAGTATGTACTGGTGTTGAGATGTTCCGTAAGATTCTTGACGAAGGTATGGCTGGCGATAACGTTGGACTTCTTCTTCGTGGAACTAAAAAAGATGACATTGAACGTGGTATGGTTATCTGTAAGCCAGGTAGTGTAAACCCACACACCAAGTTTGAGTGTGAAGTTTATATCCTGACTAAAGAAGAGGGTGGACGTCACACTCCATTCTTCACAGGTTATCGTCCTCAGTTCTATTTCCGAACAACTGATATCACTGGAGCAGCAGATCTGCCAGAAGGCGTAGAGATGGTAATGCCTGGTGATAATATCAAGATGGTTGCTGAACTGATCAACCCAATTGCCATGGAAGAGGGCTTACGCTTCGCGATTCGTGAAGGTGGCCGTACCGTTGGTTCTGGTGTTGTTTCAAAA
>JABIBH010000044.1 GCA_018652925.1 bacterium
GAAACAGCGAAGCAAACAATTATTTATGGATTCACTGCAGAGGTTCGCACAACTGTTGAAAACCATAAATTATATGAAGCATTTATAGTTGAGTGGGAAGGGTTGGCTGAAGATCTTCTGCGCAGGTATCGAGAAACAAAGTCTGATAAGGTTCGTGCCAGAATTGCAAAGTTGATGACTCCCTTGAAGTGTAAAAACTGTTCGGGGTATAGATTGAAACCTGAATCTTTGGCTGTACTTATTGGTGGTCTGCACATCGGACAGGTTTCCGAGATGGCAATCAGCGATCTCTTGCTCTGGGCTGAAGGTTTGCAGTTTGAAGACCATACAAAATCAGAAGTTGCAACTGTTATACTTCAACAAATTGCACAGCGCAGCAGATTTTTGACTCAAGTCGGAGTAGGGTACCTTTCTATTGATAGAGGTGTAAGTACTTTGTCTGGCGGAGAAGGTCAGAGAGTACGGTTGGCAACTCAAGTTGGCTCCAAATTAACTGGTGTGCTTTATGTTTTGGATGAACCGAGTGTGGGGCTTCATCATCGGGATATTCAAAGATTGATTGGAACTCTGCATGCATTGCGTGACAGAGGCAACACAGTTGTAGTTGTTGAACATGATCTTGATGTGATGTATGCAGCAGATTACCTGCTAGATCTGGGCCCGGGAGCTGGTGAACACGGTGGATTAATTGTTGCCAGTGGCACACCTCAAGAAGTTAGTGAAAATAAAGAAAGTGAAACTGGTCGCTGGCTTTTCGACAGGCGTAAAGTGTCATCGAAAGTACCTTCAAGCAAAAGACAGGAGCCTGAAAACTGGCTGAAGATGACTGGTCTCAGTTCCAGGAATTTAAGGAATGTGGATATTGAAATTCCTTTAAGTCAGTTGACTGTTGTTACTGGCGTTTCTGGCTCTGGCAAGAGCACTGCAATTCACGATACTTTGTACAGAGCTCTGGCTCAGGAGCTGAACCGCGCTTCGGCAAGGCCGGAACCGTTTGAATCGCTTTCAGGTGTAGACAAGTTGAACTCGGTAATTCTGGTGGATCAGTCACCAATTGGCAGGTCGCCACGCTCTACCCCAGCAACTTACAGTAATTTGATGACCCCTCTGCGAAAGCTTTTTGCCGAGACCAACCTGGCTAAAATGCGAGGTTATGGTCCTGGTCGATTCAGTTTTAATGCAGGCGATGGCAGGTGCCCTGAGTGTGAGGGTGCAGGCGTGCGTCGCATCACGATGGACTTTTTACCCGATGTTGAAGTTGAGTGCGAAGAGTGTAATGGCAAGCGATACAATCGTGAAACACTGGAAGTGCATTTCAAAGGTCGCTCAATGGCCGATGTCCTGGATATGCCTGCTGAAGAAGCACTCGAGTTTTTTGGGAACATTCCATCGTGCAAAAAAATACTGCAGTTGATAAATGATGTAGGTTTGGGATATATGAGACTGGGCCAGGTGGGAGCAACCTTGTCTGGCGGAGAAGCTCAAAGACTGAAACTTGCACGTGAACTTTCCAGAGGCAAACGAACTGATGTACTCTACATTTTGGATGAACCAACCACAGGTCTGCATTTTTGCGATGTTGACCGATTGATGGATATCCTGGAACGCATTGCAAGTGAAGGACATTCAGTAGTTGTAATCGAGCATAATCCTGAAGTTATCAGGCGGGCCGACTGGATAATAGACCTGGGTCCGGAGGGTGGCGCGGAAGGTGGACAGGTACTTGTTGCCGGTAGTGTTGAAACTGTTGCGGATTGTCAGGAATCATATACCGGGAAGATGCTCAGAGATCTGCTGGCTGGTTGCTGATAATCAAACAATCTTGTTGGGATTTTCGATTCTGCGTTATAAGTTTGTGTCGTTCTTCAGAATTTATAATCAGGAAACAGGTGGCGCATGAGTAATGATTTGAAGAAAACACCATTGTCACAATGGCACGCTGAAAACGGCGGCAAGATGGTGGAATATGCCGGGTTTGAAATGCCTGTGCAGTATAAGGGCGTACTTGCAGAACATGCTGCTGTGCGTGAGACTGCTGGCATTTTTGATATAACACATATGGGCGAAATTATTGTTTCTGGAACTGGGGCAACCAGCTGGCTGGAAAACCTGATTACCAATCGTATTGCCAAAACTGAGCCTGGACAAATTACCTATACAGCAATGTGTAATGAAGCAGGTACTGTTCTTGACGATATGCTGATTTATCGATTGGCAGACCAGAAGTGGATGGTAGTTTGTAATGCTGCCAACCATGAGAAAATTATCAATTGGTTGCAGAATCATATTGTTGACGATGTTGAGTTGAGTGATATAAGTCACACGACTGCTATGATTGCAGTTCAGGGCCCACACTCTGAAGAAATTGTTGCATCGTTGAATGCACTTCAACAACATCAGGGCACCTTTTCCGATCTGGAATTCTACACATTTATGAATGTTGGAGATTGGATTGTTTCACGCACTGGCTATACAGGCGAGCATGGCTATGAACTTTATATTCCTTTTGCAGATGCCCTTTCTCTTTGGAAAGAGTTAATCTCTTTGGGCAAGGAAAAAGGTATGGTTCCAGTTGGTCTGGCAGCCAGGGATACTCTACGTTTTGAAGTCGGATATTGTTTATATGGTCA
>JABIBH010000045.1 GCA_018652925.1 bacterium
CTGGCTTTTATGAATCATGTTATTACTCAGCTTAATGTTGGCGGCCACCTTGATGACGTCACAGTGAAAGTTCCACCAACAGCAGTTATTGCCACTGATGTTTTTGATCAGTTTCTTGGTGAAGATGATTTGCGTGAATTGGCTTTGATCAACAACAATGACCACGAAATTGCTGAAGCTTTTGTAAATGAAAAACTGCCTCAACATATAATGGATGACCTCCAATATTTTCTGGAGCAGGTTGAGTATCCACTTGCTGTTCGTTCATCAAGTCTGCTTGAAGATGCTCAATGTCAGCCATTTGCAGGTGTTTACAGAACCTATATGATTCCCAACAGCCATACTGATTTGAGTGTTCGTCTGGATCAGTTGTGTGAAGCAATTAAACTTGTTTATGCATCAACTTTTTTTTCAAGTGCAAAGTCTTATCTTACTTCTACAAATAACCGTGTTGAAGAAGAAAAAATGGGTGTAATTATTCAGCAGGTTATTGGCAACAAACATGACGAAGTATTTTATCCCGACTTTGCTGGTGCTGCGCACTCTCTGGATCATTACACGCCAGCTGGAGCAAAACCTGAAGATGGAATGGCTCTGGTTGCTCTTGGGCTTGGCAGGATTGTAGTTGAAGGTGGACAGTGCCTGCGATTCTCACCAAAACATCCTGAACGGCTGATGCAGTTTGCAACAGTTGATGATACTCTGCGCAATAGCCAGAGGCAATTCCAGGCAATCGATGTGAGTGACCCGAACAGGTATCCTCATTTTGATGAAGATGAAAATGTTGTTTCACTGGAGCTTTCCGATGCAGAAAGGCATGGAACACTCAATGCTGTTGGATCAACATATTCTGCTGAAAATAATGCAATTTATGAAGGTATTGGCAGAAAAGGAACCAGGATTGTTTCTTTTGCACCAGTGTTAAAATCTAACGTGTTTCCATTGCCTGAGGTGTTGTCTTTGATATTGGAACTCGGTCGCAGGTGTATGAACTGTCCGGTTGAAATTGAATATGCTGGCGACATCGCAACTCATGAATTTTCACTATTGCAAATCCGACCATTAGCCGGGAATTATGCGATTCATAATCTTGATGCTGCTTTATTGGATGACCCAAAGGCAGTAGTTGCAACAGAAGTTGCAATAGGTAACGGCATATATGATGACGTATCCGATATTATTTATGTTCCTCGCGATCGATTTGATAGAAGTAGTACTGTTGCCATAGCTCAAGAAATCGGTCAACTGAATATCAAACTTCGCAACCAGGGCAGAAAGTATATGTTGCTCGGCCCCGGAAGATGGGGCAGCAGCGACAGGTGGCTGGGTATTCCTGTTGAATGGTCACAGATCAATTCAGCATCGGTAATAGTGGAAACCGATCTCGATGATTTTAAAGTAACACCAAGTCAGGGAACTCACTTTTTCCAGAACCTGACATCGTTTGAAGTTGGGTACCTGACTGTGAATCTCAATAGTGGTGGTGGGAAAGTTGATTGGGATTGGCTGGATAGTCTGGAAGTTGAAAACGAGACAAAATATTTGAAGCATATCAGTCTTGATGAGCCACTTACTGTTATTATTGATGGTCGAAAAAGCAGGGCAGTTATTCTCCAATCTGAAAAGGATAAAACAGGACAAAATTAGTCCTTGTATATGAATTAACAGCTATATTGTAATGTATTGTGAAATAAAGAGATAACCTGTGATGTTATGTGTCGATTTTTCTTGCAAACCACCAATAGATTCCTATGTTTTATGGCATGTTAGTAAGCGCAATCCTGCGGGATTGTTTTATATGTTCCATTCCTAAATGGGAGACAGACATGTCAGATTACAAGGTATTTGTAGACCAGGTTGCTGCTAAAAATGAAGCACAACCAGAGTTCATCCAGGCAGTTGACGAAGTCGTCGAATCTATCTGGCCAGTGCTGGACAAACGTCCAGAGTACCGCAAAGCAAACATTCTGGAGCGCATTGTTGAGCCAGAACGCGTTATCATGTTCCGTGTACCATGGATTGATGATGCCGGTAATTACCAAGTAAACAAAGGGTTCCGTATTGAAATGAACTCAGCTCTTGGTCCTTACAAAGGTGGCTTGCGTTTCCACCCAAGTGTAAACCTTGGTATTCTGAAGTTCCTGGCTTTTGAACAGATTTTCAAAAACTCACTGACAACCCTGATGATGGGTGGCGGTAAAGGTGGATCAGACTTTGATCCTAAAGGCAAAAGTGACAATGAAGTAATGAAGTTCTGTCAGAGCTTTATGACTGAATTGCAACGTCACATCGGACCAGACACAGATGTTCCTGCTGGTGACATTGGTGTTGGTGGCCGTGAAATCGGTTACTTGTTCGGTCAGTACAAACGTATCCGCAATGAGTTCACTGGTATCCTTACTGGTAAATCTCTTAACTGGGGTGGCTC
>JABIBH010000046.1 GCA_018652925.1 bacterium
CCAAGTTGGAATGGGAAAGTTTGGTTGCGATCAAGGCTACTATCAAACTTTTCGCCTTTTTCGCCATCTACATACAACCAGCCGGTGTAATGCATTTCTACTTTGTCGCCTGCTTCAGCGGTGGCACCTTCGCCAATAACTGAATCGATAATTTCTACCGATGGGACAGCCAACACCTCAATTGTAAAATACAATGTTGAGTTTGCAGGGATTTGTGGTCTCTCTGTTTCACCATAAGCAAGATCTGGCGCGATAATTAAATCACGAGTTCCGCCAACCTTCATCCCTATTAAGCCTATGTCCCAACCTTTGATTAATCGACCAACGCCAATTGGGAATGTAGCAGGCTCGCCTCTTGCAACTGAGCTATCAAATGGCTCTTCAACTTTAACGCCATCTGTGTAAACCCAACCTGTGTAATGAGCTGTGATAAGGTCACCTGATACAACTTCTGTACCATCGCCAACAACAACATCGGTTACTGTTAAACCTTCCATGATTTCTTCTCCTGTAGCCTGTGCGGCATCTTCTTTACACCCTGCAAAAACTGTGAGCAGAGCTAAAACTGTGAATAACACTCGAAACATTTTCATTTTGTCTCTCCTTGTGGATTAAATATAATTGTCGATTGAAAGTCGCACTAATTGCGAATTTGTCAAGTTGCTTTGCGAACTACTACCAATAATGAAACAATATAGGAAATGAGCATAGCCAATGCTGCTCCAGTAATGCCGGCGTTTGGCACCAGTAAAGACAAAGCAACAATTGCAGTTATTGCGCCAACAACCGTTACAGCAAACCATCTTTTTTGCCTATCAGAAGCTACTAATACTGTTCCGAAAAATAACACTACAGACAAAATTGGGTATGCAAGGCTGAGAATTTTGAAAATTGGAATCGCATTTAGATATTGTTCTCCGTATATCAGCCCTATCACAGGTTCAGCAAAAAGAAAGCCTATAACCGGTAATGGCATTAAGCAGAACAATAATATTTTCAAATACCGGCGAACTGAAATATCGAATTCTGTTTTGTCATCTTGCCACAACTGTGAAAGTTTAGGTAACACCGCAGATAGTCCTGTTTCAACAGCCACAATTAGAACAAATAACAGCTTCGCTGCTGCGGCATAGACTCCTGCATCTGAAGTTGTGGCAATCATACCGATGATTATGATATCAAAATTAAACAAAACTCTCTGTACAAGATTAGAAGCACCTATCGGGGCAGTTTGTTTGATCAACTCTTTTGAGGCGCTGAAATTGTTAATCGATGGTTTTGGACAGCAACCTAGCCATCGCCAACTCTGTACACGCATCACAATATTCCCTGCAATCATCGAAATTATCAGGAAAACAGGAACTAAGTTTAAGTTCTGATTTTTTGGTAGAATCAAGAGAATCAGAAGCAAATATACAGACGCTTTAACAAGTCTTGAGATGCCGACTGTGATGCTCTTACCCATTGCTATGCCAAGCCAGTCAAGCATTCCTGCTTGTGGCAATGTTACTGCCATATAAATAAGTAGAACTGTCTTATTAATATTGTCGGGACTGAAAAACTGAACTGGTAAAATAGAAAACGCAAAAATAGCAACTGCTAATACCATCATCAAACTAAGTTGACTGCTAACATGACTTGAAATATCTGATAATTTTGATAATCGAGCTACTGCCCTAGAACCAACTGCAAACAGACCAGCTTCAGAAATAATCAAGGCATATGACATTATCGCAACGCAGACCTGAATCATTCCAAAATCGGAATCACCTAGAAACCGAGCGAGAAAAACAAGGGCGACCAGGTTCAAAATTTGCCCGGCCGCCTGAGTTGCGGTCAATATTGAGATTTCTTGAATCAGCTTCTTGTCGCTCATTCCGATGCTAGAATTTCATCTTTATGTTTACTGTAATACTCCAAAACAAATGCCAACACTACAGAGCCAAATAAAGCTGCGAATGTCAGTAACATTGCGGCCCTCTCCTTGCGTGGACGAACCGGTTTTACAGTACTGGTTATACTACCAACTTTTTCAATCGGTGATAGCATCTCCTTTTTATCTCTCAATGATTTAATCTGATTACTCAATCTAAACCTGTCATTCTTCAGATTTTTATCTCTCTTAATTATCAGCCTATCTATTGCCTGCTGTTTTAATATTTTTCTATTATCGATATCCAACTGTTTCTGCAACAGAAGATCATCTGTTGCTATAGCTACCATACTTTTCTGGTATCGCAACTTATCTACCAACATTGAGCTGTTTTTAATTCCATCTTGAGCTATAACTGTTGATGAAAATAGGCCAGCCAACAATTCATTGTTTTCTGCCAATCGATCATTCACAACAACAGAGTCTTGACTATTATCAAATCCTGACAGCAAATTATCCATGTCGCCAATTAACTGACTCGCAGTCTCAATATCTTTTTCAAGGTATGAAATTCCATCTTCTCGTAACACTCCCAATGCTTCGGTTTCAGCCATTTTCAATACAAATCGCTTTTCAGCAATTTCAATAGCCCATAATTCTCTTTCAGCTTGAGCAATATCGATATCATATTTTTGTTTCTTAATTACTAAATCATCGATATCTCTTTGCAGTCCATCAATACGCGCATCAATACCTCTAATAGTTAAGACAATCACATTACTTGTTGAATCTGAATTGGCTTGCTGAGTAAAAACATTGATTGATGACTCAAGAATAGCAACAGCTTCTTCAGGTGATTCGCTCAAATTATTGAGCGTAATAACATTACCACCCTGCACGCCGATAGCTCTTGGGATAAAATTAGCTGTAATTATAGGCATAAGGACATCTTCAGGAATGCCAAGCTCTTTTTTCAACTCGGGGCCGTAAATACCATTCTTATACCAATGGACAATATCTTTAATTAACCAGTCTCTGACCGGGCCACCATCTGGTGTAAAGCTAGTAATTCCAGGCCTGATTTGAGCTGTTGCCTTATAAAGTGGTTTGGTTATAATCCCATAACCAATGCCAGCAATAAGCCCAACCAGCGTTAAAATGGCTATCATTTTACGCCTACGCCAGAGTACATTAAGAATCGCTGACAGATTAATTATTTCAAAATCTTGTTCCTGGTTTTCCAATTTAATGGACTCCTTATTTAAATTAGTTGAGCAAGTGCTTTTGCAGATGCATTTTCAACTTTCGCGTGCAAAGACTTACCGTGCGAATCCATAGTAACTACTACCGGAAACTTTACAACCTGAAATTCCCAAACAGCTTCTGGTGATCCAAATTTATCGAGAAGATGAACATCAGGAACCTTAATGACTTTTTCAGCAAGTACTTGAGCTGCGCCACCAATTGCGTGGAAGTAACAAGCACCAAC